>NZ_KV815079.1:37718-50337 GCF_001814145.1 Prevotella sp. HMSC073D09
GAAAGGGTGAAAAGGTGAAAAGATGGCTGCGCCTCTAAAAGGTGAAAAGGTGAAAGAATGGCTAACGCCACCATTGCAATTGGCTTAACTCCTTAACTCCATAACTCCTTAACTCCTCCATCCCTTAACTCCTCCACCCAATAACTCCTAATGGCGAAAAAATGGCTGCACCTATTAACATGTTGGCTATCTAAGCCAGAAAAGACATTGATCCGCTTTATGTCCCTTATGTTCTTATGTCAAACGTGGGGCAGAACTTGTATCAAAGCACGGCATAAGAACTTGTCAACTCGTCAACTAAAATATGTCTAATTTTCAGTGCAAGTTTTAACATTATGGCTACCTTTTTCTCCCCCAATTGTCAACACGGCCGCAAAAATTCGATTCTCGCAGAGGTTTCTTTTGATGCAAAAAAGGGTTAGACTGTGATTGAGGCAAAATGAATTTATATTCCCCAAAACCGCCATTTACACCCTCTTTTGGGCTATTTGCAGTAAAATGCAGTGCGTTTTGCTGCTAAATGCAGTGCAATATGCCGCTAAACGCAGTGCGTTTTGGTGCTAAATGCAGTGCGTTTTGGTGCTAAACGCAAGGTAAAATGCTGCTAAATGCAAGGTAAAATGTCGTAAAATGTGAGCCGAAAAGCATAAACATACACTGAAATGGTATAAATAAAACCTTTTCGACCCATGAAACACATGGCTAAAAGGGGCAAAACAGCCGTTAAAAAGTGGGGTTTTAGGGTCTAAAAGCGGGTAATTGGGCTTGAAAAAATACGAGTTGGCAACCAATCTAGAAAGGCAAAATGGTGCAAAATGCAGGTTAGGTTCTTAAAAACAGACAAAACCAAAGACGTGAAAGGTTAGAAATAGTAGCTATTTACCTACTTTATAACCTATATTTCCGCTAGAAGGGAGTGGTAAGCGGGAGGTGTTTTGTAAAGTAAAAGCAACAGAATTAACACCCCGGTGGACATTAGGGAAAAGAGTACAAGTGGGTTGCCAACGTCAGATTTGGGTTTAATAGGCTAGTAAGCACTTGCCCCCTGCCTTCAATACAATTAAGACTAATCAAACAAAAAGAGCTTTAAAGGGCTTAGAAACCTAGGTCAACTCGTACACGCCTGTTGGACTTTTACGTTTCAAAACCTCCAACTCAAAGTCTTTACCAGCCACGATACCATAGCTGCGCAAAGTCTGTTCTACTGTTTTCTTGGCCAATTCGGGGTGGTTGTTCTCCTCGCTTAGATGACAAAGCCAAACGTGGCGAAGTTTTTCAGACGCGTTTTGAGCCAATGCCTCGGCACAGTCCACATTGCTAAGATGGCCCGTTTTACCCAAAATACGTTCTTTAAGGTGCTGCGGATAAGGGCCGCCCGAAAGCATTTCCACATCATGGTTGGCCTCAATCACCAAGTAGTTGGCCGCATTGATAAAAGGTTTCATCTCGTCGGTCACTTCTCCCACGTCGGTAAGCAAACAAAACGTAATGTCGCCAAACTGCACTTGGTAGCCCACATTGTCTAAACTGTCGTGCGGAACATTAAAGGGCGTAACCGTAAAGCTGCCCAAACGAAATGCAACACCTTTCTCAACCAACTTCAAACGTTCGGGACTTACCTTGCACCGAACGCAATAATTCTTCTCAATGCCCACGTGAACGCGATGGGTGGCATAGATAGGCAACCCATAATCCCGACTAAGACTGCCAACAGACTTAACATGGTCGGCATGGTCGTGTGTGATTAGAACATTTTGTATGTGTGCAAGCGAAAGGCCGTATTCACGAAAATGCTTTTTTAAAGTGCGAATACCCACACCTGCATCTATAAGAAGTCCCTCTGTTTCTGTATATAAGTAATAGCAATTGCCGCTGCTACCGCTTCCCAACGATATGAAATTCAACATCCTGCGTTTAAAGTTTTCCACAAAATTAGAGAAAAAGCGCGAAATAACCAAAGTTTTTCCTACCTTTGTCTTTGCTAAATTAACTGACACATGAAAAAGTTCCTCGCCGTATGCGCATTGCTCTTCCCCACCCTGCTTGTTGGTTGCGACGTGCGCAAGGTTACCTTTTCGCGCGAATTTGACGGCAGCGTAGACTCGTTCGCCGTCTATTTCTTCAATTGGCGGCTCGACAAGGCTGCCCAGTTCTGTACACCCGACTCGAAGAAATGGCTGCAATTTGCCGCCAGCCAAGTGCAACCCGAAGACTTGGAGCAGATGAAAAGCCTGCCCAACAACTTTGCTTACGCTTACGAAATAATTCAAGGCGACACCAAAGGCGTTGCTGCCGAAGTGGCGTTGAACGTGGAAAACTTCTTCGTTCTCGACTCTATTGGCAAGCCTGGCAGACTGAAAGAGAGTGCTACCTTTCCTTTGCAACTGGTGAAACAAGACGGAACGTGGAAGGTTCGCTTAGATGGGTTGCCCCGAATGGATAAGAAGTATCAGCAAAAAAAGCCGGAGGAGGAAAACGGATAAGGGCCAGCCGCCCGCCTGCCGCTTGTGTTTCGCCCCCGTTTGCATGGCAACCCAATGCCCCCTTGGCTGCAACGAAAGATTAATACTTGCTAAAAACGAGCCAAGCACGAAGGCATTTAAGCGACAATTGCTTTAAATTCACTACATTTGCAAATATTTTCAAACCACATTAAAGAGAAGAAAAAACGGCGTTCATATAATGCGCCGACAACTGATTACATCAATGAGACACAAGTTAAGCCACTTATTATTCATAGTTCTGTTGCTCTTCGCTGCAACAGCCCAACTGCAAGCGCAAGGCAACAGCAAGACACCTACGCCACGTAAAGCAAAGCCTGCCGACAGCGTTAGCGCACAGGTGCAACCCAAAGACACGGCAAAGGCCATGCCCGACACGCTTGCCGTGCCATTGCCAAGCCCCGCCTTAGACCTTGCCGACACAGAAGAAAGCATGGGACTACACCAATCGCTCAAAGTGAAATTCATCGAAGGTAACGCAGGTTTCATGTCGCTCGTGGCCTTGGCATTGGTGCTAGGACTGGCTTTCTGTATCGAACGCATCATCTATCTTAGCCTCTCGGAGATTAACGCCAAACGCTTTATGGCCGACTTAGACGCGAAAATAAGTGCAGGCGACATAGAAGGAGCAAAGGAACAATGCCGAAACACGCGCGGGCCTGTGGCATCTATCTGCTATCAAGGACTGACACGCATCAGCGAAACGATAGACAATATCGAACGTTCAATCGTTTCGTACGGCACCGTTCAATCGGCCAACCTCGAAAAAGGCTGCTCATGGATAACGCTCTTCATCGTTATGGCTCCTTCGTTGGGGTTCTTGGGCACGGTTATCGGTATGGTAATGGCCTTCGACCAGATAGAGCAAGCAGGCGACATCAGCGCACCTGTGGTGGCCGCAGGTATGAAAGTAGCCCTTATCACCACCATCTTCGGTATCATTGTGGCACTTGTCTTACAGGTGTTCTACAACTACATACTCTCTAAAATAGAGCATTTGGTGGCCCAAATGGAAGAGTCGTCCATTACGTTACTCGACTCTATTATGAAACATAAGCTGTCGAAATGAAAAGGTTAAACCTCAGAAACATCCCTTCCGAACGGCTCTCGCAACGCGTTTTCTACGTGTTGGTGGGCTTGTGCGTCGTTGTTTTCGGGCTGTTTTACATGGTGGGCTACGACATTCCCTATGTATTCAACCCCGACATCACTGCGCCCATGTTCACGGGTGTGGTTCTCGACACGATGTATGTGCTCTTCTTACTGGCCTTGGCATGTGCCATTTGGAGTGCCATTAAAGGATTTAGTGTTTCGGGAAAGAGCAACGGCACGGAGAACAACGTCCCCTATCGCGCCATTTCGTATGCCGTGTTCGTGGGAACAGCCGTCATCCTGTTGCTCGCCCTGCTCTTCGGGTCGTCTAAGGAGATGGTGGTCAATGGCTCGTTGTTTGCCAATAAGTTCCTTCTCAAACTCTCCGACATGTTCATTTACACCATCGGCATCTTGCTTTTTCTGGCATTTGCTGCCGTTGTTTTCGGGTCTACCCGTTATTACCGCAAAAGATAAAGAGGAGGAAAGCCCATGTTTGCCCGACGAAGAAGAACTGTTCCGCAACTCAACGCCACATCAACGGCCGACATTTCGTTTATGTTGCTCATCTTTTTCCTTGTCACCACATCAATGGACCTCGACAAGGGGTTGTCTAGGAAGTTGCCGCCCGTAGAAAAGAACAAGCAAGAGGAGAGTCTGGTTAATAAGGACAACATCATCAAGGTGTATATAACGGGCAACAATAAAATTCTTGTTGACGATGAGCCCAGCGCGCTGGACGAACTAAAAAGCAAGCTGAAAAAGTTCGTAGCCCGTAAAGGCAGAAACCATCTTATACAGCTACAAGCGAGCGAAAACGCGAACTATGATACGTACTTTCATGTGCAAGATGCCATCGTATCTACCTTTAACCAACTTAAAAACCAACTGGCCGTAAAGATGTATCGCCATCCTTACGCGCTATGTTCGACCGAAGAGAAAGACGAAGTGAACCGATTGATGCCCCAACGCATGGTGGAATCGTTCGACAATAAGGATAACAACACGCCATAAGCATGATACGTAGGAGCAAAAGAAACCACGAAATACCCGCACTCAACACCTCGTCGCTGCCCGACTTGATATTTACGGTGTTGTTTTTCTTCATGATTGTAACCCACATGCGCAATGTTACAGTGAAGGTGAGGTATCAAGTGCCACAGGGAAAAGAACTGAATCGGCTTGCCAAGAAGTCGTCGGTGATGCACATATATATAGGTAAGCCCATCGAAAAAAAGCGCACCGACAACTCTGAAACCACCATCGTGCAATTCAACGACAAGGTTATTCCCCTTTCCGAACTAAGGAAATACGTTGCTGCCGAACGCGCCAAACACTCTCCCGACGAGGCGAAAGAACTAACGGCATCAATAAAAGCCGACAAAGATACGAAGATGAAGACCATCGCCGAAGTGAAACAAGCCTTGCGGGAGGCAAGAGTGTACAACGTGAACTTTACCGCCACGCAAAGCAAAAGCAAGCGTTAAGTTGCGCCGTCTGTTTGTTCGCTACCAACAGAACCCAAGCCAAGCTTTACCTACCAACAACCTTTAACCGCACCCACGCATGGTTAAATAACATAAAAATAAGCATACAATTAAGAAACAGTAATAACATTATAACAAGCATTAAAGGTAGAAGTAATCGCCGAAAAGGTTACATTGTAAGGCTGTTACGCCAGTGTGAGGTTGCGCTGAGCATTTTGACAGTTTCCAAAACAATCAGTAAAAAGACTTTTCTTACCTCTCGGCTACTTGCCAAATTCATTTTTATATGTTACCTTTGCAAAGAAATTGAATAAATATGTCACATCATAATCTAGATCTTCTGGACAAGAAGATACTTCAACTTATCTCTGCCGACGCACGCACACCCTTCTTAGAGGTGGCGCGCATTTGCAAAGTTAGTAGTGCTGCCATACATCAGCGCATACAAAAGCTCTTAAATTTGGGCGTAATAAAAGGCTCGCGATTTATTCTTGCCCCCGAAAAAGTGGGCTATGAAACGTGTGCCTACGTTGGACTTCACCTCAAAGACCCCAGCACTTCCGACAAAGTGGCAGAGGCTTTGGAGAAGATACCCGAGGTGGTTGAGTGCCATGTTCCCACTGGGAACTACGACCTCTTCATCAAGTTGTATGCCATCAACAACCGCCACTTGATGTCCATCATCCACGATAAGCTACAACCGCTCGGACTTTCGGGCAGTGAGACCATTATCTCTTTCAACGCCCTAATCGACAGGCAAGTGTCGGTAGACCAAGTGGCCGTTGAAGATGAGGAGGAATAACACAACGAAAGATGTCCCCTGCCCCACACAGGCAAGCAAGTAAAAAAGGCATCATCTACGTTTACATACATTTACTGCAACGCCCCGCTTAACTCTTACAGTGGTTAAGCGGGGCGTTGTGGTAAAAAACATTTTCTCAAAAAAAGCGGTGCTACGGGTGCTAATCCATCCGAGCCTTATAGTCTTCATAGCCATAAGTGCGCAGCATTTCCAGTTCGCCCGAAGTGCGAACAATGGCCAACGAGGGGTGTGAAATGCCGTTAAACATGTTCGTCTTCACCGTGGTATAGTGTATCATATCCTCAAATATGACGTTCTCGCCCACGGCCAAGGCATGGTCAAACTGCCACGAACCCATAAAATCGCCCGACAAACAGCTGTTGCCACCCAAGCGATAAATGTGTTTGGCACCGCCATTCACTGCTGCCTCCAATTCAAGCGACTGCGCATTGCGAACCGCAGGCTGGTAAGGCATCTCCAAACAGTCGGGCATGTGGCAAGTAAAGCTCACGTTTAGGATGGCCGTTTGTATGCCTTTGTCTTCAACAATGTCTACCACCTGAGCCACAAGCGGCCCCGTTTGCCAGGCAAAAGCACTGCCAGGTTCGAGTATTACGTGCAAATGAGGATGGCGTTCCTTAAACGAACGCAGCGTATCAATGAGCAATTCCACATCATAATCCTTGCGCGTCATCAGGTGTCCCCCACCAAAATTAATCCATTTCAATGCAGGGAACCACCCGGAGAACTTGCTTTCGATGTGCGTTAAGGTTCTAGCAAACACGTCGGCACCACTCTCACAATGGCAATGACAATGAAAACCCTCGATGTTCGTCGGCAACTGACTTGGTAACCGTTCTGCCGACAGGCCAAATCGCGTACCAGGAGCACATGGATTATACAGCTCTGTTTCTACTTCCGAGTACTCTGGGTTAACTCGCAAGCCCAAAGAAAGACTTGCATTACGTTCTTTTGCGAGCGCGGCATAACGCTCATACTGCGTTAGCGAGTTGAAAGTGAGATGGCTAGAACAGCTGGCAATCTCCTCAATCTCATCGTCGGTGTATGCAGGAGAATAGGTGTGCGCCCTCGAACCGAACTCTTCGAAAGCCAATTTCGCCTCAGAAAGCGAGCTGGCAGTGGTAGAACGGATGTACTCTTTAAAGATGGGGAAGGTTTTCCACAAGGCAAAAGCCTTGAAAGCAAGTATAATTTCCACCTCAGCCCTTGCCGACACTGAGGCGATAAGTTCCAAATTGCGCCTCAGTTTGGCCTCCTCCACAATGTACATCGGCCTGCGCACTTCTTCGAAAGTATCTAAGTTAATTCTCATATCTCAATGATTTGCGTATGCAAAGGTAACTTTTATATTGTTTAAATTGCAGGTTTGCCATAAAATTCCTACTTTTGCATGTGAAATAAATGGCTGCAATGAAGCTCGTAATTATGACAAAATCTACATTCTTTGTAGAGGAAGACAAGATACTTACTGCTCTTTTCGACGAGGGGATGGACAAGTTGCACCTATATAAGCCTGGTTCACAGCTCGTTTTTTCGGAAAGACTGTTGTCGTTAATCCCCGAAGGATATCACGACAAGATTGTGGTACACGAGCATTTCAGGCTGAAAAACGAATACGACTTGGCAGGAATACACCTCAACAAGCCGACGGAGATTGTGCCAAACGGCATCAAAGGGAAAATAAGCAGAACCTGCGAAGACCTCGATTTGCTCAAAGACATGAAGAAAAACAGCAATTACGTCTTCTTACGACGCATATTCAGCTGTGCGGGTAACGCCGACAAGCCTTCCAGTTTCTCGGTTAAGCAGCTGGAAGATGCAGCCGACAAAGGGCTTATAGACAAGCGTGTGTACGCTCTAGGCGGCATCGACGTCGACAATGTGCGGATGGCCAAGGAGTTGGGCTTTGGTGGCGTGGTGGTGTGTAGCGACCTTTGGAAACGGTTCGACATACACAACGGAATCGACTTCCGCGACTTGCTCGCCCATTTCCGAAACTTCCAAAAGATTGTAGGATAACAATTCATTTAGTTCATAAAGGCAAAGAGATAACAATCAATCACATATTAAACCATTAAAGAAATGAGTGAAGAAAACTCTTTTTTAATTTTTTCAGGCACGAAAAGCATGTATCTTGCCGAAAAGATATGCGCTAGCCTTGGTTGTCCCTTGGGCAAACTGGTGGTGACACACTTCTCAGACGGCGAGTTCGCGGTATCTTATGAAGAGACGGTGCGTGGCAGAGACGTGTTCTTGGTGCAGAGCACGTTCCCCAATTCAGACAATCTGATGGAGCTACTCCTTATGATTGACGCTGCCAAAAGAGCCTCGGCCAGAACCATCAACGCTGTCATTCCTTACTTCGGATGGGCTAGGCAAGACCGCAAAGATAAGCCGCGCGTAAGCATCGGCGCCAAACTCATTGCCGACTTGTTGCACGTTGCCGGCATCAATCGTTTGATAACGATGGACCTCCACGCCGACCAAATCCAGGGTTTCTTCGATGTTCCCGTAGACCACCTCTACGCATCGGCCGTTATCCTGCCCTACTTGGAAAGCCTTAAACTCGACAATTTGGTTATCGCCTCGCCCGATGTAGGCGGAAGTAAGCGCGCCAACACCTATGCCAAGTACCTGGGTTGCCCCTTGGTGTTATGCAACAAAACCCGTGCACGTGCCAACGAAGTAGAGAGTATGCAGATTATCGGCGAAGTAGAAGGCAAGAACGTGGTACTTATCGACGACATGGTAGACACCGCAGGGACTATCGCCAAAGCTGCCGACGTGATGATTGCCGCTGGTGCCAAAAGTGTTAGGGCTTGCGCCTCGCACTGCGTAATGAGTGGGCCAGCCTCTGAAAGGGTGCAGAACTCATCGCTTGAAGAAATAGTCTTCACCGATTCTATTCCCTACCACAACAATTGCCCGAAGGTAAGGCAATTGTCTGTGGCCGACATGTTCGCCGAAACCATTCGCAGGGTTGAATCAAACCAGAGTATCTCTTCACAATACCTGATATAAAATAGGTGTGCGGACTGCCGCATACATCTATCAAAAATAAAATCTGGCAGCGGTTCGGTTAAGGCCAAACTTGCTGCCAGATTTTCTTGTTCAGGGCTTAATGGCGTGACATAAACAAGTGTTTTAAAAGTCATTAAGCGAGTGGTCGAGCCACGGAACCATCGCGTACGTAGGGAGCACACCTTATTATAAGGGCACGGCAAATGGACGTGTACCCTACGTCAACACCACTGTTACGCCTCGTGCTGCCTGTGCACCCATTACCAAAGCCTGCTCGATGTCGGCAGTTTTAGATGGTCCGCTGATAAAACAGCCATAACCATAATCGTTCATCGCAATCTTCGTGTATGCCTCGTGCATGTTGTGCACAAGTTTATTGCGATCGAGCAGCAACACCAACTCTTCGCTAATAAACATCACCGCCTTTTCTTTCATTGTTTGCGGAACCCAAATGCAAGCGTTTTCGGCTACGCCCAATTCACCCCGAAGTATGCCCACGTCCGTTCCGTTAAGGTCTTGCGCCTCGGCCACAGTATCGGGATTTAGCGTGGCAATCGTTATTTCGGGTAAGTTAGATGCAAAGACCTTGGCATCTGGATAGAGCCGTTTGATGGCCTCATTCACGCCTTCGCCATCTGCCAGCACTGCAACCTTACCGCCAACAGCAACCACCATCTCGCAAAATTGCGCCAAAGGGTCGTCGTAAACAATGCCAACCATGTTCATATCGGGCATGTCGCAATGCACATGTGTATTGCGTTTCAACTTCTCAAACAAGTCTTCTTTCTTCATTTCACCTTTCCTTTCTTCCACATTTGTTCAAACGACTCACTAGCAAACACGGGCATCTCCCTACCCTTTCCCCAATCGTTCAACCCATGATACACCAAAAAGCGTGGCAAATGGTTAACGATGGGCGCGAATTTAAGCGACATGCTGAACAACGATGGGTTGTAAAACACCATGCCCATGCCGTTAGAGATAAGTTTCTTGGTTGAGTTGGCAAGACCTAAACCGCTTAACGACTGCCGCCAAGCATACACTTGCGAGCCAGGAGCTACCTTCGTGGGACACACATTGTCGCACGACAGGCAGAGCGAACAAGCAGAAAGGTTGCCGCTATGTTGCTGTGGACTTTTAAACATGCCCAAGTTGATGCCTATGGGACCAGGGATGAAGTAAGAATAAGAGTAGCCAGTGGAACGGCGATACACCGGACAGGTGTTCATACAAGCGCCACATCTGATGCATTTTAACGTTTGCCAATGCTCATCATTAGCAATCATGTTGCTCCTTCCGTTGTCAACAATCACCACGTGCATCTCTCCTCCTGGTCGTGCTTTCCTAAAATGCGAGGTGTATGTGGTTGAAGGCTGACCCGTTGCGCTACGGCACAGCAGCCGTTGGAACACAGCCAGCGAACGATAATCGGGCACAACCTTCTCTAATCCCATTACGGCAATGTGCAATTTAGGCATAGACGTGCTCATATCCGCATTGCCTTCGTTGGTACAAACCACGATATCGCCCGTTTCGGCAACGCCAAAGTTGCATCCAGTAAGGCCCGCATCGGCATCCATAAAGTCGTTGCGCAAGCTATGTCTTGCACATTGCGTAAGGTATGTGGGGTCGTAATTGCCAATCTCTTTGCTAATACCCTCGCGCTCAAACAGCTCTCCCACCTCTTCGCGCGTAACATGTATGGCAGGCACCACGATATGACTAGGCTTTTCATCTAGCAACTGTAAGATGCGTTCGCCCAAATCTGTTTCCACCACATGGATACCTTGTGCCTCCAAATAAGGGTTCAACTCGCATTCTTCTGTAAGCATCGACTTACTTTTCACCAATTTCTTCACCCCATGCTGCTGTAATATCTCCAACACGGTTTGATTAAATTCTCGCGCATCTTCCGCCCAATGCACAATCACGCCATTGTCTTCTAGGTTCTTAGAAAACTGCTCCAAATATTGAGCCAGATGTGTAGCCGTATGCCGCTTTATTTCGCTGGCATGCTCGCGAAGGCTCTCCCATTCGGGCAACTTGTGTTCCATGAGGTCGCGTTTGCCGCGCATCAACCAAAAAGTTTGGTCGTGTCGCGTTATCTTATCCACGTTCTTCAATGCAGCAGCGGCTTTTCTAGAATGTAAGGTACTCATAATCCTGCAGCTAAAATTTGTGCAATATGAATAAACTTAATGGGGCTTTTCTCTCTTCTAGCCACCCCTTCCATGTGCATCAGACACGAACTATCGGGACCCGTAACGTATTGCGCCCCCGTATCAATGTGCCGTTGTATCTTGTCGTGCCCCATTTTCACCGACACTTCTGGTTCTTCTATGGCGAACATGCCGCCAAATCCGCAACATTCGTCTTTGCGTTCGGGCTCTTTTACGGTAATTCCTTCCACCAGTTGCAACAGGTCTACCATTTTATTATAGGTGGGAATGTTCAGTTCTGATGGCGCAGAAAGCCCCAATTCCCTAACGCCGTGGCAGCTGTTATGCACACTCACTACGAATGGGAAACGCCCAGGAAGAGCCTTTACTTGAAGGATGTCGTGCAGAAACTCCACAATATCCATCGTCTTTGTAGATGTTTCGCAAACGTGTTTCTCGCCACTAAGCAAGCGTGGATAGTGTGTCCTTACGAAAGCAGCGCACGATGCCGATGGTGCAACAACGTAATCAAACGCTTTAAACATGTTTTCATACTTCTCGGCCAATGGTACTGCCTTCTTTTCAAACCCCGCATTGGCCATAGGCTGACCGCAACAAGTCTGCTTTAAGGGATAGGTTACGTCCACCCCGAAGTGTTTTAATAACTTATATGTAGCCACGCCTGCCTCGGGATACAAGGCATTAACATAGCATGGAACAAACAAACCGACTCTCATTTTTCTTTCTCGCTAAATGTTTATTTGCAAATATAGTGAAAATATACCAACTAAAAACAAACCCTAAAAAAAACGTTTTGCATTTGAGGAAATTTAACGGAGAAAGGAAACGAAACCTGCCAGAGTAAGACGTACAAACCAAGAGAGCCACACGACAAGCAACAGACCATAATGCAGGGTGCAGACAAGCCTCGACATTAAAAACCACCAACGGCTATAGAACCATTGACCTCGCTACTTGGTATCTGGCTTAACTCAAACTTGCAGCATGGCCAAGAAGACACAGACCAAACACACCATAGGAAGTTGAAATTGCAACAGAAATACATCATTACAAGCATATCAAGACTGGCATAACAGCTTAATGCCCATGCAAGAAGGTGTTGGCTACACATCGCCTAGATGCAGGCATGGCCAAAAAAGTTAATAAATCGTTTGGCAAATACGAAAAAAGTAGTAACTTTGCAGTGCAAAAACAAGCATTGGGATATGGTGTAATGGTAACACTACAGATTCTGGTCCTGTCATTCTTGGTTCGAGTCCGAGTATCCCAACCAACAAGCGCATCTTCTTCATGGAGATGCGTTTTTTATTTACCCATCGCATTGTTGTAAAAGTGAAAGGGTGAAAAGGTGAAAAGGTGAAAAATGGCTCACGCCCTTTAAAAGGTGAAAAGGTGAAAGAGTGAAAAAGTGAAAAGATGGCTCACGCCCTTTAAAAGGTGAAAGGATGGCTGCATCTATTAACTTGTCAACTTGTTAACTCATCAACTTGTTAACTTATCAACTTGTTAACTTAT
>NZ_KV815079.1:50437-50913 GCF_001814145.1 Prevotella sp. HMSC073D09
TTGTTAACTTATCAACTTGTTAACTTATCAACTTAGCAACTTGTTAACTCGTCAACTTGTCAACTCGTCAACTTGTCAACCCATGAACTCGCCAACTAAAACATGTCAAATTTTCAGTTCAAATTTTAACATTATGACTACCCTTTTTCTCAACCGATTGCCAACCTCGCCGCAAAAAATCGATTCTCGCGAAGGTTGGTTTTGCAAAAAGGGTGTAACATGTGAATGAGGCAAAATGAATTTTTATTTAAAGAAACAGCCATTTGCACCAGATTTCGGGCTTTTTTCAGCAAAATATAGTGCAATATGCCGATAAACACAATGCGTTTTGATGCTAAATGCCTTGCGTTTTGGTGCAAAATGCAGTGCGTTTTGGTGCTAAACGCAAGGTGAAATGGTGCTAAATGCAGTGCGATTTGCCGCTAAAAGCGAGGTAAAATGAATAAAAATGCACTGCAATGGTATAAACAAAACCT
>NZ_KV815079.1:51013-76084 GCF_001814145.1 Prevotella sp. HMSC073D09
GGCAAAATAGCCGTTAAAAAGTGGGTTTTTAGGGTCTAAAAATGGGTCGTTGGGCTTGAAAAAATACGAGCCGGCAACCAAAATAGAAAGGCAAAATGGTGCAAAATGCAAGTTTTTCTCCTAAAAACAGACAAGACAAAAGGTGTGAAAGACTATAAATAGGGGCGATTTACCTACTTTTGAACCATTATTTTCGCTAGAAAGGAGCGGCAGACAGGGTATGTTTTGTAAACCTTTTTGTAACATTTTAACTCAAATCGGCCGTTAGAGCCTGTGCAGACTTTGTTTGGCTGTTGAGCATATTGTCTGACTTATCTTTGAAGGCATAGCGGGCTACGTCGAGAGAATAAGACAGGAAAGATGTCGACAAGCAAACGAAAGATGGACAGGAAACGATGGAAAACAACCTAAAATATTTGATAAGCGGATAATGAACGATTGGGTTTAATACATTCGCTTACAAACAAAAAATGGGGCTGTTCGAACAATGAATGCTTTCGAACAGCCCCGTATTGTAAACAGAAGTACGGCTTTAAAAACTCATGCGCATCATCAGTCGCACACCTTGCTTATGCGCGGTGGGCAACTCATTGTAGTTTAGCCTACGCACATATTGCACATGGAACAACTTGAAAATGTTGTGCACACCCACTATCAACTCCATATAAGGACGCTTGGGGTTCATTACATGCGAACCTTCTGGGAAATACATCAATGTTGCATCGCCCATGTTTTGGAACAAAAAGGGATTATTCTTATCTGTAAGCGAACCCCACAAGCTTTTGAACCCGATGTACTCGCGCCATTTCAACTTTTTAAGCAGCGGAATACGGTTGAATATCTTACCGTTCATGTCCCATGCTAGGTCAACGCTAGCATACCTGTCGTTAAGAAATTCCATGTTGTTTATCAGGTTGAATGCTCCTCGCTGCACAACATACGATAGGTTGGCAGCAGGCATTATCAACAAGGGGAATGGCACTTTATCCCATTGGGCACCAGCGCGCAGTTGCACATCAAACTTACCCCAACTTCTCAGCCAAAAGCGTTTAAGCAGTCCCACTTCCGAAAAGTTGTATCGGTACTGTCCGCCCAACACGCCATTTAATCCCACGGCATGCGAAAGCGTAATCACAGGTGCCTCCAAGTTAATGGCAATACGCCTCTGCTTGGTGTTGATAAAGGTACGTCCAGGGGCAATTTCTAACTCGAAACGTAGTTCTGTTGTGCGTATCTTACCATTGTGCAATAGGCTACTAACATCCGTATCTGGAAAAATGATGGGCGGGAAAAAGTTGCTTAGTTTCTCGAAGAACAAAGAACCAGCAGCCTCGTTCTCCTCAGTTCGAAGGCTTAGCATGGTTTTCATCCCCCACTCTTCTTCGCGTTCTAAGGTAAGCTGTTGGCGATTATAGAACATCATCGCGTCTACCTTCGCCCACTTTAAGGCCGTAAACACGTTGTCTTTGTCGGTTCGCAAGAACTTATCCGAGGGCGACATGATGTCGTAAGTAGACTTGAACGACACCGTTCGCTTAGGAAACTCGCGCGGCAGATATTCTTTTCTGTTGAACGAATAGGTTATTTCGCCGCTATAATAGTTCTTTTTGCTACCCCATCCACGTGCCATATAGCCTGCCAAAAACCAATGGCGACTAAGGTTTGCCGTGGTTTGCGCGCTGATACGCGTTCTAAATCCGTCGATAAAATTTCTTGTAAACATCGTGTTTACTGGCCCGATGTCTACTTTACTGGGATGGTCTTTCCCTCCTGTCTCAACAAAGTTCTCTATCAGAGCTTTCAAGCCGAAGATGATGTACTTAAATCCCTTCATCTGTTCCACGCGATGCACAAACTCGTCCATCGACGATTCGCTCTTGCTAAGCTCCACTGCGCGATATTTTTTCCAAAAGGCCTCGTCGCGCATCATGGCATCGGCCTCACGCCTTTCGCGCCCACTGCCCTTAAATAGCTTAGCGGGCAATTCGTCGAAAGCATAATTGTTCAGGCGTGTGGTTCGGATAACGATGGCTTTCTGCAGCAGGTCGTTCACTTCAATCTCGGCAATCATGTCGTCTTCGCTCAACGCCCACTCGCCGTTTTCAAGCTGTGTAAACTCTTGTCGCACTTGTAGATGCTGCACAAAGTTAACGCCACTCTGTATGGGTAGCGTAAGGTTGCAACGCTTAACGTGCAGGGTTGAGTCGGCCACAATATATAGTTCGCCACGAAAACCAATGTCTTGTCCGTTGTTTGGGGTGAATTGCAGGTGGTAACAGAGGTCTTTACCCACATAAAGCGTATCTTCGATGTAATAGCGGTAAAAGCTAATGGCGCTATTTCCAATGGGGCTAGTGAAGTGGTGGCGCAGCAGTCGCACATCGTTGTCGTAGATGTTCACGTCTGTAAACACATCTTTGAGCATGATGTCCATGATGTCGCCCGTTTGTATTAGCTGATTAATGCCTGCGTTGCTCTGTCCCTTTATAATGTCGCGTTCGGTCTTGGGTTGCTTGCGATATAGGTGTTGGGTAACGGTCTCGTCTACCGACACAGGCAAAATAAGCTTGTTGTTATAAGGGCAATGTTCAACTTGGTCGAGCATCCAACGCCTTTTGCCGATAAAGCCACTATCTATTTGCGTTGGCGTAATGTCGTTCAGGGCCAGCGTTATTTTTTGATACTTGGTGTATTGAAAGAAGTCGTGGTTTTCCAATTGCGTGCGTTTCTTTGCCGCAATCACCCTCCGCATCAACTCAACAGCCGGATTATCCTTGCGCGAATACTTGCCCCGTTTCTGTCTTACCACCACTTCGGCCAGCTGCCGAGTGTCTGATTTGAGCTTTATGTTTAAGTTATTGGGCGTAGACGACTTAACAACCACTTGCACGGGAGCATAGCCCACGGCACTGAAAGTAAGCACAAGTCCCTCTTTTCGCACGATGGTGTATTCGCCCTTAGCCGTACCCGATACGGCTATATGCTGCCCTTTGTAACTAACACTGGGATAATATATGGTGTCGCCTGTGGCTGCATCGGTAACAATTCCCGTGAGTACGCCCTCTGTTTGGGCCGAAACAGCTAAGCCCGTAAAGAGCAAAGCAAATACCATTAATAGTCTACTTATCTTATAACTCATCTCTTAAATTTACTGTTTTAACATCGTGACCTTCTCTCGTAAAGACGCAAACAACAGCCATAGGACTGCAAGGAGAAGTTCACAAAAACCATTAACGCAGCCCGAATGGGCATATACCCCAACGTTTTCGTTAAGCCAAATGAACAATGTAGAGCTTGATCAAACATTGTCATGGCGAGAAAACGCACTTTTCGAGGAACGAGAAAAGAACGTTTTCGTTAAGCCAAATGAACCATGTCGAGCTTGATCAAACATTGTCATGGCGAGAAAACGCACTTTTTGAGGAACGAAAAAGAACACGTTGGGGCTAATCGCCAGTCAACACTAGCCTAACAAGTCCTCCAAATCCTGAATTATCATTTGCGGTATGCTTTCGTCGTGGGGCTTATCTTCCCAAGGTTCGCCCTTAAACCATGCCGTTGGGCAACCCAACGAGTGTGCTGGCACAATGTCTTTATCAAAACTATCGCCCACCACCAGAACCTTTTCGGCAGGCAGTTTCAAGGTTTCGACACCCAGCGCAAATATCTTTGGGTCGGGTTTTCGCACGCCTACAACCACCGATTCGATAACGTCTTCGAAGAGTTCGAGCAGGAAGTAATCGTCAAGAACGGTCTTTATGTTGCCGTAGAAATTGCTAACCAGCACCAGCGGATAATGCTTGCGCAGTTGTTCGAGTACGAAACGGCTGTGGTCGAGCGTTCTTTTCAAGTTGCGAGCAAGGTATGTCAGCATCACGTCGTGCATGATATCGAGTTCCAATTGCGGAACATCCAGCACCTTGTTGTCGCGCAAATAGGCCAGTTGCATCAACAACTTGGTGTTCAACACCGCATCGAACGTAAAGTCGGGCATGATTGTTTTGTTGGTTGCCAACGTGCGTTCAACATGCACATAGGCGGCTCTGTAATCGCTTTCGCTAACAGGTACGTCCGCAAATTGGTACGCATGCCAAATTACTTGCCCCCAATGGTTGCCACTGGTGTCGAGGGTTGCACCGTAATCGAATATTATTCCCTCGATGCCAAGGGCGCTAAGCTTGTTGAACGAGTATTCTTTTGTTATCATGTTTTCGTGCATACGTGTTATTGCTTTATCGTGTTCGAACACCTTTCGCACAGTTCCTCGTGCTGCTTGTGCATGTAAATGTATATGCCGCTCAACACTGTGAGTTCGAAAAGAAAGTAAACCCACGGGCAATTAGCTAGGCATGCGGCATAGAGAACGATAGCACGCAGGTTGAAACTGAGCATGTTGGTGTACTTCATCAACGGTCTGCTGCCCTGCAAGAAGTCGTTGCGCAGTTGGGTTGGAGCCTTTTCCGCATCGCCGTATGTGGCATTAAGCAGTGCGAAGAGAGCCTGAAACTTGGGCGTACGTTTCTCTTGACTCTTGCAATAGTTGGCGTAATTATAATGAAACAGGCGCTTAAACCATTGCCCACGCTTAGGCAGAGCCTCGAAGATAGCGCGCTGTTGGGCGTAAGTGTCTAGCTCGCTGCCTTTCTTTCCTTTTAAAAACAGCAGGTGTATCTGCCTGTAATAGTCGGCCAAAGAACTTTGTGGCGAGTGGCACAGCAGTCCCGACACGGCAGCTAAAGCCCAAATCCATAAGCCCCACTTGACGTTGGTGTAGGGAATAAGGCTCGACTGCAAGCGCAAACAGAGGGCAAGATAGATGCTGAAAAACCATAAGTCGCCCGAAAAACCATCGAGAACACGCCCCAAAAGCGTTTTCTTGCCCGTAAGACGAGCCATTTGTCCATCGGTAGAATCGCAGAAGTTGGCCAACATGAGCAAGCATACGCCCATGATGTTATGGGTTAAGTCGGGGAAATAGAACATATAGCCCGCCCCAACACCCAAGAAAATGGAGAGTATGGTAATGGCGTTGGGATGTATTCCTAGCTTGTTCCACAGCAAAGCGAACAACAACCCAATGGGACGAGTGAAGTATATGTCGATAGTTTCTTCTGTGTCGCTAGATTTTAACGACTCGCGAAACAGGGTTTTGAATTTATTATCCATTCTTCTGTTGTGAGTTATTTTGTGCTGCAAGCAGCTGGTTTACGAATAACGAAATGGCATCGGCAGCCTGCTCGCGACATGGCGAAAAGCTGGGCCAATCGTTAAAGTCGATGATGAAAAAGCGGCCCTCGCGGTCTACAATGCAGTCGCCACCATACACGTCAATGCCTGTTAGCCTTGCCAAACGCGTTGCCGCAGCCCTAAGTTCGTGTAAATTGAAACCGAAATGCTGGGCAATGCCGTTGCGTTTTTCGTTGCCGAACTTGGAATGACCATTGTCTGTGGGATAGAAATACCAAAAGAAACTATCGCCAACGCCGTAAAACTTAATGAGATCGCCCACCACATGGGCACTAACCACCACATCGTTAACTCCGCGCAGCGCGAAATTGCGCTTGGTTTTCTCAGCCGTTGCCTTGTCCGAGCAAAACACCACGTCGGCTTTTGTTTGTGCAGCAGCATCTGCTCGCTTCACCCAATAGCCGTGTTCGCCAGTTTCGGGCGGAGTGGGAATGCCGTTTTCTTGCATCATTTGCAGAATGTGGCGACGCGAAAAGCGTTCTAACGCAGCAGCGTTGTTAATTACCAAGGCGCGGTCTTGTTGCTCGCGCGCCTTCAAAAGCTGTATTGTGCGAGGAAGTCGGCCCATAGATAGAAACAAGTCTGCACGATGTTGTTCGCTAAGTTCGTGTTCGGCGATGACCAACACTTGGTGTTGACCCAGTCGGTCTATCGTTGCATCCATTATAGAACGGTCTGCCGCTACCGAATTAGGCGAGAAACGCACGTCTCTATAAATGGCAATTACGCTGCTCATAAAGGAACTTCTCTGCTTTGTTGATGTCTGAAACGTGGTCGATGTCCAACACTTTGCCCATTACGTAAGCCTTTAATTTCATACCATTGGCAATCAATGCCCGCTGGAAATTGCGCATACGGCTTTCTCCACGCTCAATGCAAGTCTTCAACACGGGTAAGCATTGGGGTGTTAAGCCATAGATACCAGCCGAGATATAGTGGCAGTTGGGGGCAAGTTCGTCGTAAAAGCCCGATATATATGGTGGGTTGTTGGTTTGCACATACAATGGCTTTTCGTCGTCGACAAAGCCTGTTACAGCCATCATTCCGTTGTCGCCGGCCGCTAATGCCGTGTTCATCGAGTTGACGAAAAGGGCAAATTCGTCTTCCTTAAAGACGGTGTCTACCGTTGTAAGGACGAAAGGCGAGGCGTGAAGATAAGGGCTTAACTCGTAAAGGCTGTGCATAGAGCTGGGCGTACGCTTAACGATTATCCTCAACGGTACGCGTTTTCCCACCAAGCCATTGCGCTGTACAACCCTCAAATGGGCAGCAACGTCGTTCATTTGCTCGTTACAAATAACCACAATCTCGTCGGCTTTGTTGGCCAAGAATATTCTGATAAGCCTGTCAACAAGGTGTTCGCCCCCCACTCTGACCAGCGGTTTGGGCAATTGCACGCCTTCTTGCATAAGGCGCGAACCTTCTCCTGCGGCTATAATTGCATACTTCATAATGTACTTTACGTTGTAAGAACGAAGTTCGAGACTTACGGAAAAGTCCCTACAAGCGCAGCCTACTGCTGCATAAAACATCGACCAGCCCTCTAACTTCATGTGTTTGGGAATACGATGAGTGGTTAGAACCAACTACAAAGATAAGTAATTGTTGGCGAACACGGAAACTTTTCAATCGCAAATCGCCACACCAGACGCAAACAAGAACACTGCTTACGAAAAAATAGGCCAAACAAAAGGGAGAGAAAAGCCTCAACGAAAAAGCCATGTATAAGGGAGAAATACAGAGATTGAGGAAGAAAACAACGACACCGAGGGGCTTTAAACGTACGCGTAACTTCATTTAACACCACACAGTAAAACTTAAAAGAGAACTTTTTCGTTGAGCAAAATGAACAACGTCGAGCTTGCTTGGGCATTGTCCTGGCGAGAAAACGCACTTTTCGAGGAACGAAAGGAACGGCTAAATACAGCACTGCACAAACTTCATAGGGACAAAAAAGCGACGACCTTCGCAGGCTATCGCTTCAGATCTTCAATAGGTATCAGTCCTCTTCTAAGGTAAAAAGATTGTTTTCAGGATAACGTGTGCAAAGATAATTCTTTTTTGGCAGCCGCCCAACTTTTAATAGAAATTTCCTCGATATTGTCCTATTAAAGTATTACAAAGTTGCGTTTTAATGTTTCTAATGGTATACTTATACACGCCAACAAGGAAATCATTCGTCACAAAACAAACACAGCTCTGTTCATCTTCCGCAACAGACAGGCGTTACCGCCACTTATGCTAGATGCAAAGAACAAACTAACAGCACCAACTAGCTTTGGCACAAGGATAAAAATACAATGAATGGTGATAAAAGTATCGAGTTATAAGCGCGCCATTTCGCTATAACCGCACGGCGTAAGCAAATCCTACCTAGCGTGGTTCAATACACTGTTTGTTGTATTAGCTTGTGCTAAAGCTGTACGAGCAAAGAGCAAACCATGCCCAAACAAGCAACATAAAGGCAGAATAACAGCCAAACAAAATGTTCGCACGCATTAAAAACACCTAGAACAGGCCATAAAAGTAAAGGCGGCGCAGATTTCTGGTTACGTTCTTGTCTCCAATGTCCGGTGTAACTTGTAAGAATTGAATTGGGGATAACCAAATCCTTGACGACCAAGAGATGCAATCATCACCGCGCCACCTTATTTATCTGTGTGCAAAATTAAATGGTTTTCAACTATTGGGCAATACTTAAAAGTTGGTAATTACCACGTTCATCAGTAATAGGTATATACCCACCTTATCTTTACGTGCGCATAAGGCTTTATTTGGTACGCGCGTGTAAAATACCTATTAATAACTATTGGTCGTCTCGTTTTTTTTTTATTACTTTGCAAGTCGTTATAGCCCACATAATAACAAATAGGTAATCATTGGTATGAAAAATCATAAGATGTACGAACCCGACGATAAGATGATATTGCTTATCAAAGACAATTACAGCATCTTGCAGACGCTTAGCGCCTTCGGCATTAGCTTGGGTTTCGGCGATAAGACGGTGCGCGACGTGTGCGAAAGCCAAAGCGTAGACACCTATACCTTCTTGGCGGTGGTGAATTTCGCCATAAACGGCTATCGCGATTACGATGATGCCGATAAGCTTTCTATACCCACGCTTATCAAATACTTAAAGGCAAGCCACGAATACTTCCTCGATTTCCAACTCCCCTTCATGCGTAAGGCACTCGTTGCGGCACTAGACGAGAAAGATAACCTAGCTCGGCTCATACTTAAACTGTACGATGAGTATGCGCACAGCATACGTTCGCACATGCAGTACGAAGAGAAAATGGTGTTTCCATACGTAAACTCGCTGCTCAACAACAAGGCGCAGAACAACTACGACATCGAAACCTTCTCCAAACACCACGGCCAAACGGACGTGAAACTGCGCGAATTGAAGAACATCATCATCAAATACCTGCCTTCCGACGGCCTTCGCAACAACCAACTGACTGCCGTTCTCTACGACATCTACAACAACGAAGAATGGCTTTTGCACCACGGACAGGTAGAAGACGAGATATTTGTGCCAGCCATACGCCGCTTAGAGGCCAAGTCGAAACAAAACGACGTGTCGGTGAAGATTTCGAACATGATTAACCAAACCAACGACAACGTCGACAACCTAAGCGAACGCGAAAAAGAAGTAATTATCAGCTTGGTGCAAGGAATGACCAATAAGGAAATTGCCGACCACCTTTGCATTTCCATCAACACGGTGATAACCCACCGGCGAAACATTGCGCGCAAGCTGCAAATACACTCGCCAGCTGGGCTAACCATCTACGCCATTGTGAACAACCTGGTAGACATTTCCGCCGTAAACCTCTAAAACGCCCGCAAATGATGCACAACAAGCCTGAGCACATGCTCAAAGAACGCCCACGCATTGCCATCGTCGACCCAAACACGCTGGCCATTTTAGGGCTGAAACAGATTCTACAAAACGTGTTGCCCATCATGCAGGTAGACACTTTCAACACATTTGCCGAACTGAAAAGTGCCAATCCCGAAGTGTTTTTCCACTATTTCGTGGCCACTAGCGTTGTGATTGAAAACCGAACGTTCTTCCTTGAACATAAAAACAAGACGATTGTGCTGACCGCATCGACTGAACCCAACAGTCAGATGGCGGGTTTTAACAGCCTTTGCATCAATGTTCCCGAAGAACAGTTGGTGCGTTCAATCCTACAATTAGAGCAATACGCCCACGCTCATGGGCGCAACTTGCCTCCCCTCCCCCATGCCTTGCAGATGAAAATACTATCCGACCGCGAGATTGAAGTGCTTTCGCTCATTGTGCAGGGGCTTATCAATAAGGAAATTGCCGACCGTTTGAACATCGGCCTAACAACGGTTATCACACATCGCAAGAACATCATGGACAAGCTAGGCATGAAAAGCGTATCGGCACTTACCATCTACGCTGTGATGCACGGCTATGTAGACATCAGCAAAATCTGATGTCGGCCACTTCCTAGGCTTTTCCTCTTCAGCCCCATCGCATTAAGTATAACAACGTGTAAACCATGCCCGATTTCTTCCAGTTCAAGCAATTCACGATACACCAAGACCGCTGTGGAATGAAGGTAGGCACCGATGGCGTGCTGCTGGGAGCATGGGCAAAAGGCGGAAAGCACATTCTCGACATAGGTACAGGAACAGGACTTATCGCGCTGATGCTTGCACAACGATACCCCGATGCTGAAATTACGGGGGTGGAACTTGACGAACAAGCCGCCCTGCAAGCACAAGAAAACGTAGCTGGCTCGCCGTTTGCGCACCAAGTAACGATAAACAACGCGCCGATACAGCGTTTTTCGCACCAACCACTCCTGCATGGGCGTTTTAGTTCAATCGTATCTAACCCGCCCTTTTATCACTCGTTAAAAAGCAAAAGCCACGAACGCACGCTGGCTCGACATACCGAAAGCCTTACTTTTCCCGAACTTTTCGAGTCCGTTAGCCTGCTCCTTGCTCCCGATGGCTGTTTCAGTGCGGTTATTCCCACCGAACAGATGGACAACTTTTTGGCCGAGGCCTGCATCAAAGGCCTATTCGTCTGCCGACTAGTTAAGGTGAAAACGGTGGAAACTAAGCCTGCCAAACGCTGCTTGGTGGCTTTTTCCAAACAACGCCCCATCCACTTCGAGGAAGAAGAGGCCACCATTAGAGATGCTCATGGGCAATACACGGACTGGTATTTGCAACTTACAGGCAACTTCTATTTAAAGTAATTGTCCACCCATACACAATGAAACAACAAAACTACCGCATATTGGGCGACAGCGATGCCGACTATTGCTTGATACAAGCTATCGACGAGCACGACGAACAGGTGCTTGAAAAAGAGTTCGACGCCATTCGCCAACGCAGCAACGATAAGAAAGTGATGCTCGCCGCCTTCCTTGTAGACAATTGGTTTCACGACCTTAGCCCGTGGAAAGCCCCTGCTGTGTTCGGCAAAAATCATTTTGGCGATGGTGCTACCAACACATTAAACTTCGTTGTCAACACCTTTATCCCCCATCTTACAAACAATGTATTGGCGAAACCTACCGAAACGCAGTTCATCATCGGCGGTTATTCGCTCGCAGGCCTGTTCGCCCTTTGGGCCGTTACCCAAACAAAGCATTTCAAAGCCTGTGCCGCGGCCTCGCCTTCGGTTTGGTTTCCCAACTGGACTACATACGCATCGACATGCCATTTTCATGCCGACACCATTTATCTAAGCTTAGGAAATAAGGAAACCAAGGCCAAAAATCAGCTGTTAGCCCATGTGGGCGAAGACATGGAGAGCCTTATGCGCCTACTTGAAAACAAGAAAACAACGTTTGAATGGAACGAGGGAAACCACTTCGCCGAAACGGATGTGCGCACAGCTAAGGCCTTTGCTTGGTGCATTAACCAATTAGAGGCCAATTCCCCAAAAACAACTTGAAACTTCACCTTCACCTCCACACATTGAAACCAAGCCGTTTGGTAAGAACCATCTTTCAACCATTTTTCAACGGCTTGTTTTATTTAAATGCAGCATGAGGCCGTCTTTACCTTTAATCTTTCTATAAATTGAGAGGTGCCTGTTGATTTTGGGATGTCAACACAAGATAAATACCCCTCTCATATACCAAGTGCAGGACAAAACAACCCGTTGGTTTATAAACTCGCGAAAGCCAATAACCCACGAGAGCCCAACAACTCCCGAATACATCACCGCATCAACTTACAAACTCAAAAAATCATCAACTCACAAACTTACCACCCAAACAACTCCCGAATACATCAACTCATCAACTTACAGACTCATCAACTCACAAACTCAAAAAGAAACGCCAACCCATCAACTTGTCAGCTCACAAACACACAAGTTCCAAACTCATCAACTTACAAACCCATCAACTCAAAAAGTTAAAATTATTATTTTTATTTTACAATACCACTCTAATTTTCGCCCCGTTCTAGCGAAAATATAGGTTACAAAGTAGGTAAATCGTCCCTATTTTTAGCCCTTCACGTCTGTCTACTTGTCCTATTTTAAGAACAACTCCTGCATTTTGCACCATTTTGCCTCTCTAATTTGGTTGTCGGCTCGTAATTTTTCAAGTCCAATCACCCACTTTTGCCCCCTAAAAACCCACTTTTTAACGACTATTTCGCCCTTTTTAGCCATATTTTTAATGGTTATAAAAGGTTTTGTTTATACCATTGCAGTGTATTTTTATGCTTTTCACTTTATGTTTTGCCCCCTTTTGTACTGCATTTAGCACCATTTTACCTTGCATTTTGCACCAAAACGCACTGCATTTTGCACCAAAACGCGTTGCATTTAGCACCAAAACGCGCTGCGTTTTGCGGCATATTACAGTAGATTTAGCAATAAACACCCCCAAAACTGATGTAAATGGCGGTTTGCTTACATAAATATTCATTCTACTACAACCACATGACAACCCAGCTTTGCATCTAAAACAACCTTCGCGAGAATCGTTTTTTTGCGGCAAGCGGACGGTTGGCGGACAAAAAAGGCACTCATAATGTTAAATTTCTAACCGAAAACCAGACAAAGAGAACGCAATTATACCATAAACACAGGCATAATCAACGGCATGGAAAGCACGCGCACTTACTACCGCCAACGCGTGCGGTCGCATGGGCATGCAGCCACGAGCTTATAAACTCGCGAAAAGCCAACAACTACCGAATACATCAACACACCAACTTACAAACTCACGAACTCAGAAACTTGTAAACCCCAAAACCCATGAACTCAAAAACTTAAAAACCCATGAACTCAAAAACTTATAAAATCACAAGCTCAACAACTTGCAAACTCAACAACTCACGAACTTAATAACTTAAAAACTCACAAACTCGATAGCTCACAAGCCCGACAACTCACGAACCCAAAACTTATAAACTCAGAAATTAACGAACTCAAAAAATCAAATCACTTCAACTCCAATTGTTCTTGCAAACGTGCAATTTCATCTCGATACTGAGCAGCCTGAATAAAGTCGAGTTCTTTGGCCGCCTGTTTCATCAAAGCCGTTGTGTTGGCGATACTCTTTTCCAATTGTTGGCGTGTCATCCTTTCTACAATGGGGTCGGCTGCAAAGGCAACAGCATCGGGTTCCACATATCCACCCGCTTGCGAGCGGTAACCCTTCGTTGTTTCCACGGTTGTGGTGTTCCCTGTTAACGCCCTCTTGATGTCTTTCACAATCTGTTGTGGGGTGATGTGGTGTTCAGCATTGTATTGCATCTGTATTGTACGCCGCCTTGCCGTTTCGTCAATGGTGCGTTGCATACTTTGCGTAATGGTATCGGCATACATAATCACCTTTCCGTTAACGTTTCGGGCGGCACGCCCGGCAGTCTGTGTCAGCGAACGATGACTGCGTAAAAAGCCCTCCTTGTCAGCATCTAGAATGGCAACAAGCGAAACTTCGGGCAAGTCTAGCCCCTCGCGCAAGAGGTTTACACCCACGAGCACATCGTATTCGCCTACACGAAGTGCGTTCATGATACGCACACGGTCGAGCGTGGCCACATCGCTGTGTATGTAATTGGTCTTTACGCCATGATCCAACAAATATTCCGTCAGTTCTTCGGCCATTCGTTTGGTAAGCGTTGTCACCAAAACACGTTCGTTTTTGTCACTTCGCTCCAATATCTCAGCCAAAAGATCGTCTATTTGGTTCTCGCTCGGACGCACAACAATCTCTGGGTCCAGCAGTCCCGTTGGTCTAATCAGCTGTTCAACCACCACGCCTTCGGCCTCTCCAAGTTCGTAGTCGGCAGGTGTTGCCGACACATATATCACTTGATTGATAAGGCTATGAAACTCTTCAAACCTAAGCGGACGGTTGTCGAAAGCAGCAGGCAGCCGGAAACCAAACTCAACAAGGTTCTGCTTTCGCGCCCTATCGCCTCCGTACATGCCGCCAAGCTGAGGAACACTAACGTGACTTTCGTCGATAATCATCAGATAATCTTTTGGGAAAAAGTCGAGCAAACAGTACGGACGTTGACCAGGTTGGCGGCCATCGAAATAGCGGGAGTAGTTCTCGATGCCCGAACAGTGGCCCAACTCTTTCATCATCTCCATGTCATACTCCACCCTTTCCTTAATACGCTGGGCCTTAATGCTGTCGCCAAGCTCGTTAAAGAAATCGATTTGCTTAACCAAATCGTCTTGAATACAGCGTATGGCATGCTCCGTTTGGTCTTTCGTGGTGACGAAAAGGTTGGCGGGATATATCTTATAATCGTTAAAACTATCAATGCGATGATAAGTTAAGCTGTCCACTTCTTCAATGCTGTCTATCTCATCATCCCACCATGTGATGCGCAAAAGGTTGTCGCTATAAGCCATAGCCACGTCCACGGTATCACCTTTCACACGAAAGTTTCCGCGTTGCAGGTCGATGTCGTTACGAACATAGAGCGAGTCTACCAGCTTACGAAGAAACTCGTTACGGTCGATACGTTGCCCCTTCGACAGCGAAATAATTCCGCTTTCCATGGCGGTAGGGCCTCCCATGCCATAAATGCACGACACAGACGACACAACTACCACATCTTTACGCCCCGAAAGCAAAGCCGAAACCGCACGCAAACGCAGCTTATCAATCTCATCGTTGATGGCCAAGTCTTTCTCGATGTAGGTATCAGTGGTGGGCAAATAGGCTTCGGGCTGATAATAGTCGTAGTACGACACGTAATATTCAACTGCATTGTTGGGAAAGAACCCCTTCATTTCCTCGTAAAGCTGAGCCGCCAGGGTTTTGTTATGGCTCAGAACAAGTGTGGGCACGTTGTGCTGGGCAATAACATTGGCCATGGTAAACGTCTTACCCGACCCCGTAACGCCTAGCAAAACCTGCGCCTTGTCACCCCTTTCCAATCCTTCTGTAAGCTGCCTGATGGCTTCCGGTTGGTCGCCTGTCGGCTTATATTTCGACGTTAGTTTAAATTCCATAAGTGCAAAATTACAAAAAAACATCTGCTCAAATTGCTAAAAATAGCTTTTTAAACTTTGTAAATAAGCGAAATATGTGTATTTTTGCAGTTCAAAAACAAGAACAAAAATAATGAAGAAGCCACTGCTCATCATTTCTACGGCCGCTTTGCTGCTTTCTAGTTGCGCACACGAATTCAATCAGGTGTACAAAAGCGACAACGTACAATACAAGTACGAGTACGCAAAAGAATGTTTCGCAAAAGGAAAGTACGTGCGCGCCATAACGCTTTTACAAGAGCTTGTAACCCTACAGAAAGGTACCGAGAATGCACAGGAAAGCCTTTACATGCTGGCTATGGCCCAATATAACAGTAAAGACTACGAAACGGCTGCTCAATACTTCAAGAAGTATTACCAATCGTACCCCAAAGGACGCTACGCAGAGATGGCACAGTTCTACGTGGGGCAAAGCTTGTTCATGAGCACCCCCGAGCCTCGCTTGGACCAATCGAGGACTATCCAGGCCATAACCGACTTCCAAACCTTCTTAGACCTGTACCCCGACTCGAAATTAAAGCCACAGGCTCAACAAAGACTCTTCGACCTGCAAGACAAGCTGGTTGAAAAGGAATTGTACACAGCCAAATTGTATTACGACTTGGGCACTTACTTTGGCAATTGCAACTTTGGCGGCAACAACTATGAGGCTTGTATCATCACTTCGCAAAACGCTTTGAAGGATTATCCTTATAGTCGACTTCGCGAAGACTTTGCCGTGTTGCTGATGAAAAGCAAGTTTGAACTGGCACAACAAAGCGTAGAAACAAAGAAGTTGGAACGCTTTCAGGATGCCGAAGACGAGTGCTACGGCTTCATCAACGAATATCCTGACTCGAAAGAGCGCGTGCTGGCAGAGAAATACATTGCCAAATGCAAGGAGATAACGAAAAATTGAATTAGTAATTAAACAGAATAGGAACATTAAATTTATGGATTACAAAAAGTCGAAGGCACCGCTAAACACTGTCACAAGAGACATTATGGACTTGTGCAACGAAACGAACAACATCTACGAAAGCGTTGCCATCATTGCCAAGCGGGCCAACCAAATAAGCATCGAGATTAAACAAGACTTGAACAAGAAGTTGCAAGAGTTCGCCTCGTACAACGACACGCTGGAAGAGGTTTTCGAAAACCGTGAGCAAATTGAGATTTCGCGTTACTACGAAAAACTGCCCAAACCCACTTTGTTGGCCACGCAAGAGTTTATTGACAACAGCATTTATTGGCGCGACCCGTCGAAAGAGGGACAACAGGTAGACTAAATGTGGCAACGTAAACAAACCGTATTCATGGCGTTGGCCATCGCCATCACCATTGCTTGCCTATGCTTGCCGCTGGGATATTTCGAGCCTAAGGGCATGGGACTGAATGCAGAAATGTTTAACCTGTGGATTAAACAACCGGAAGGGGGAGTAAGCATGACGTCGAGCGTGCTTTTAGCCATTCAAGTACTTACGGCATCCATCGGCGTATGGGCGATTGTGGGCTTTCGTAACAGGCCACGCCAGGCCAAACTGTGTGTTGTTAACATGCTGCTGTTGATTGTTTGGTACGCACTTGCAGCCTTTTATACGCTACATGTTGGGTATCGCGACTATTCTTTCCACGCCGATCTCGCCATTTGTTTTCCTCTCATTGCCATCATTCTTTATTGGATGGCACGCAGGGGCGTACTTGCCGATGAAAAATTGGTGAGGGCAGCAGACCGGATTAGATAAGGCATTTAAGCAAGAAGTTAGTATTCGCTTAAATAAAGAAAGGGGAAACTCCATTGCGGCGTTTCCCCTTTCTTGTTTCTATTTACTATGCAACAAGTTTATTGGTGTTCGGGCCTTAACAGGTCGTTTACAGTCTTTACGGGGTTGAACGTAGACAACGGAACCTCAACAAACACCGTGTTCCAGTCGCTCATGGCACCATTCCACAAGCCAGGAAGTTCCAAAGCTTTCAGTTGTTTGCCGCTCTTGCTCTTCGAAGTGATAAATCCAGTGTTGTGATCTACGAAGTCGGGCAAATGGAAAGCCTTGCCACAGTAGTCACGAATGCCGCAAACAAGGTCTACGGGATTGAAGTGTGTGCCATCCTTAAAGGCCTTAACGTACTGGGCATTATTGCTGTCTATTTGGCTACTTTCAAGAATTTGCAAGCTAACTGTTCCGTCTTCGTTGTAAGTAAGGAACGGTCCGCCGCCTGGTTCGCCCACATTCTTAACCATACCACAAACACGCATGGGTCTGTTAAGTTTCTTGTGGAGGTATCCGGCAAGCGCCTTATCGTCGAGTTCGCTTACACCCTCGCGCTTACAACACAGTTCGTCTTCAAGGAAGTGCATCATTTCATCAAGCTCTTTGCGAGAATATCCGCCTTCATCAAGCATCGACAAATAGGCGAACGCACGCTTTTGCAAATGCACAAGAATGCCGCCAAGCAACTTCTTGTAGGTAACGGTGTCGCCTTTCAGTCTATCGGGCACCACGTTATCAATGTTCTTAATAAACACCACGTCGCCTTCTACATCGTTCAAGTTTTGAATTAGCGCGCCATGACCGCCCGGACGGAAAAGCAACGAGCCGTCTTCGTTTCTGAAAGGCGTGTTGTCGGGGTTCACGGCAAGTGTGTCGGTAGAGGGCTTTTGCTCAGAGAACGAGATGTTCAGGCGCGTATTGTACGCCTTTTCGTACTTCCCTGCCTTTTCAGCCACCTTGTCTTTGAAGAGTTGCAGATGGTCGTGCGACACGGTGAAGTGAACATTTGCCTCGCCATTAGATGCCGCATAGAGAGCCGCCTCAACAAGATGTTCTTCCAAAGGCGTGCGCGGTTCGTCATCGTAGTTGTGGAAAAGCAACAACCCTTTGGGCAAATTGCCATAGTTCAGCCCTTCTTCGCCCAACAAATGCGCCACAATCTCCTTATAACGGCCAGCCTCTTTCAAGTCGCAAACACTGCTTTGCGTGTCGGCCTTGCAGCTTTTGCAAAGCTGTTTCCTAAATGCAAACAGCTTAATGTTGTCAAAAAACTCTTTCTCGAACGCGCTTGTGGGTTCGTTGTAGGGAGCATCGAGAAACGCGAAGAGGTCTTTGAACATCCTACTAGCCGCTCCCGACGCAGGAACAAACTTCACAACCTTGCGCCCTTCGGCCTGATAACGCTCCCATTCGGCCAAAAACGCATCGCGTTCTTTTGCTGTTGGCGCCATAATTCCATTGCCTATTGATGCCGCGGCTTGCAGTTTAAGATAAGGAAAACCCTTGCGGTGCTGTTCCATTTGGTGCTCAACCATTGCCTCACTGATGCCTAGGCTCTCAATCTGTTGTAGGTCTTGTTTTGTTAACATAATATCTAGGTTTTATATTATATGTGTAAAGTGCTGAACAAATGTAACAACTTTTCTGCTAAACAAGAAATTATTGGGCTATTTTTTGTATCTTTGCAATAATCGGAGTAGCCAATCTACTCCTTATTTATTATATATAGGCAGAGATGGAGCAGGTAAACGGATGCCCATTGCTAACGTTCAGGGTAACCCATCAATATGGTGAACAGGGTATTATGTCACAACACATATCGCCAAACACTAAGAAAGGTGCCCCCGTCCTTAACAAAGCCTATGAGGTTGACTAAGAAAAAAGACAGCGTATGGAAGAAAAACTCGTTTTCAGTACAGAGGAACAAGACACTGCTAACGGCCTCTTGTCTAAGCTGTTGGCCAACGATGCCAACGGCTTTCAACCTAACGATGCAGAAAAACTACGCCAACGCATTGACCAATACGTTCATTCGGGAACACTACAACGCAACATCTTCGGTCTTAATCCCATTGTCTACGCCCTAGAAACAGCCGAAATTGCCTTCGACGAAATAGGATTGAAACGCGATGCGATAATCGCCATCGTGCTATACACGGGCGTTGTGGCTGGACTTAGCGACACAACACAGATAGAAAAAGACTTTGGCCGAGGCGTAGCGCAAATAATTCACGGACTTGTTAAGGTGCAAGAGCTATACAAAAGAACGCCTGTGGTGGAGAGCGAGAATTTTAGAAACCTGCTTATCTCGTTCGCCGAAGACATGCGTGTGATACTGATCATGATTGCCGACCGCGTTAATCTGATGCGACAAGTGCGCGACACCAACAACGAAGAGGCGCGATTGGAGGTGGCACAAGAGGCTAGTTACCTGTATGCACCCCTCGCTCACAAGCTGGGACTGTACAAGTTGAAGAGCGAACTGGAAGATTTGAGCCTGAAATACTTGGAGCACGATGCCTATTACATGATTAAAGATAAGCTCAACGCCACCAAGAAGTCGCGCGACAGCTATATCGAACGTTTCATAACGCCCATACAACAACGACTGGAAGAGGCCGGATTGCACTTTCACATGAAAGGCCGAACGAAGAGCATACACTCTATTTGGCAGAAGATGAAGAAACAAAAGTGCAACTTCGAGGGCATTTACGACCTCTTTGCCATACGTATCATCATCGATTCGCCCATAGATAAGGAGAAGATGCAATGCTGGCAGGCCTACTCTATCGTAACAGACATGTACATGCCCAACCCAAAACGCCTGCGCGATTGGCTCAGTGTGCCCAAAAGCAACGGCTACGAAAGTCTGCACATCACGGTGTTGGGCCCCGAAAACAAATGGGTTGAAGTGCAGATACGCACCGAACGAATGGACGAAATAGCCGAAAAAGGACTGGCTGCACACTGGCGTTACAAAGGAATTAAGGGAGAAAGCGGCATAGACGAATGGCTTTCGAACATCAGGGCAGCCTTGGAGAACAACGACGACTTGCAGTTGATGGACCAATTCAAGATGGGACTGTACGAAGACGAGGTGTTCGTGTTCACACCCAAAGGCGAATTGCTCAAGTTTCCCAAGGGAGCCAACATTCTCGACTTTGCTTATCGCATCCATTCAGGCTTAGGAAACAAGTGTGTTGGCGGCAAAATCAACGGCAAGAACGTTTCGTTCAGAGCCGAATTGAAGTCGGGCGACGAGGTGGAAGTCATTACGCAGAGCAACCAAACGCCCAAACAAGAATGGATAAACATCGTTAAAACCCCACGGGCGAAGGCTAAAATAAAGCTGGCACTCAAAGATACCATCGCCAAAGACACCGTCTACGCCAAGGAACTGCTGGAAAGAAGGCTCAAAAACAGAAAGATTGAGTTCGACGAAAGCACCATGATGCACCTCATCAAGCGCATGGGCTTTAAGGTTGCAACCGACTTCTACAAGCAAATTGCCGACGAAAAACTCGACGTTAACGAGGTTATCGAGAAGTATGTGGCGGTGCGCGACTACGACCAAAACCTTAATGCGCCCCAAACGACAAGGAGTGCAACCGAGTATAGCTATGATAATCCCGACGAAGAGATTGCCAAAAACAACGACGACGTTTTGGTTATCGACCGCAATTTAAAAGGAGTAGACTACTCGTTGGCCAAATGTTGCCAACCCATATACGGCGACCCTGTGTTCGGTTTCGTTACGGTGAGTGGCGGAATAAAGATACATCGCGCCAATTGCCCTAACGCCCCCGAACTGCGCAAGCGCTTTGGCTACCGCATTGTGAAAGCCCGATGGAGCGGAAAGAGTGCAGGACAATATAGCATCACCATCAAAGTTGTGGGCAACGACGACCTCGGCATTGTCAACAACATTACGAGCATCATCTCGAAAGAAGAGAAAATCGTGATGCGTTCCATCAATATCGACTCGCACGACAGCCTGTTCGACGGCACCATCGTTGTGCAATTAGAAGACGTCAGCAAGTTGGAGGCGCTGATGAAAAAGCTACGAACCGTTAAAGGCGTTAAGCACGTGTCGCGCCTGTAAGGCAAACACCTGCAACAACGCCACAGGAGCGAACAACAAGAGTGCACAAAGCGCAGGCTCATCCGCGCCGACAATGACTGCGTAAATGCGCCTTCTCCCCCTCCTTACAACAAACAAAGTATAAAGCAATAGAATGAACAAACAAGATTTAAGAATAGTTTTCATGGGCACGCCCGAATTTGCCGTGCCATCGCTTAAACTGCTTGTAGAAGGCGGTTACAACGTGGTGGCCGTGGTTACACAGCCCGATAAGCCCGTGGGCAGACACGGTTCCACCCTTCAAGCGCCGCCCGTTAAGCAGTATGCCCTGTCTAAATCCATACCCGTATTGCAGCCAGAGCGCATGAAAGACGAGGATTTTCTATGCCAACTCCGCGCTTTCGATGCCCATCTGCAAGTGGTTGTAGCCTTTCGCATGCTGCCCAAGCAGGTGTGGAACCTGCCACCCTTCGGCACTTTCAACGTACATGCAGCCCTACTTCCCCAATATCGCGGGGCCGCCCCCATCAATTGGGCGGTCATCAATGGCGAAACAGAAACAGGCGTTACCACTTTCTTCCTTGACGAAGACATCGACACGGGCCGAATTATCGACAATAAACGCCTGCCCATACCCGATGATGCCAACGTGGAATGGGTGTACAACCACCTGATGAGCCTTGGTGCAGAACTGTGTATCGAAACCGTAGACCGCATTTTGCAGAACGATGGCAAGGTAGAGAGCACCGAACAACCCCAAGACCAACCCTTAAAACACGCGCCGAAGATATTTAAGGAGACCTGCCAAATAGATTGGAACCAACCTGCAAAGCGCATATACGACTTTATCCGCGGATTAAGCCCCTACCCTGGCGCGTGGACCGAGATACAAAAAGCAGGTATCGAGGGCGAGAACAAGCCCCAAGTGCTGAAGATTTTCAGTGCAACAAAAACCCAAATACCTGCAAATGCACAGCCAGGAACATTTGTTGTAGAAGGCAATCGACTGTTTGTAAACACAGCCGACAGCCTACTTGAATTGCAAGAAATACAACTAGCAGGGAAGAAACGCATCGCCAGCCGCGACTTTCTCAATGGCACTCGCGATGCAAACCTATATCGTGCCATCAGCAAATGAACCTTGCGCACACCACGTTTTAGCAACTAAATAAAACGCCATTTGCTTGGGGCTAACATATTTTTGTTTTATATTTGCAAGTCGAACAGAAGAAAAACATCATGACAAGAGAAGAAGACATCAAGAAAGCCGTTGAGGTATTAAGGAAAGGCGGCATCATACTCTACCCCACAGACACCATTTGGGGTATCGGATGCGATGCTACCAATGCCGAGGCGGTGGCCAAAGTGTACCAAATAAAACAGCGCGACGACTCCAAGGCAATGATATGCCTTGTAGATTCGGCCACGCGCATGCAACGATATGTGCGTAACGTGCCCAACGTGGCTTGGGATTTGGTGGAGCTTGCCACCAAACCCACAACGCTAATTCTCGACGATGCCGTTAACCTTGCGCCCAACCTCATTGCCGTAGACGGCTCGGTGGCCTTACGTGTAACAGACGAACCTTTCTCAAAAGAACTATGTTACCGCTTTCAAAAGGCTTTGGTTAGCACCAGTGCCAACATTAGCGGACAGCCCGCAGCACAAAATTACAAAGACATTAGCGAAGAATTGCTCAACGCCGTCGACTACGTATGCTGGTCCAGACGGCAAGAACACAAGCCGCATACGCCTAGTTGCATCATCAAGTTGAACAAAGACGGAGAAGTAACCGTAATACGCAAGTAACGCCAACACGCTTAGAACAACACAGACAAGCCTAAGAAATGGATACGACAATAGAGATTGAAGACAAAACCCCGATTGGCAGGTTTACCAAATGGCGCACCCAACACCTCTCGACAAGGCAATTCACGCTCATCCTCTCGTTCTTCGTGGGGTTGTTCGCTGCCATTGCGGCCTATTCTCTGCACTGGATTATCAAGCAGATACAAATGCTACTTACCGAAGGGTTCACCATATCTTCCATCAACTGGTTGTATCTTGTTTTCCCCGTTGTAGGTATTTATCTCACGTCCCTATTCATTAGGCATGTCGTTAAAGACAATATCTCGCACGGAATCACCCGTGTGCTCTATGCCATATCCACCAAGCAAGCGCGTTTAAAGGGGCACAACTGCTGGTCGTCTGTCATCGCATCGGCCATCACCATCGGGTTCGGAGGCTCGGTAGGAGCAGAGGCACCCATCGTATTAACGGGTTCGGCCATTGGCTCTAACCTCGGGCAGCTCTTCAAACTCGACAATCGCACCATGATATTGCTTGTTGGTTGCGGTGCATCTGCGGCCATTGCAGGCATTTATAAGGCGCCTATTGCAGGCCTGGTGTTCACCTTAGAGGTGCTCATGGTCGACCTTACTATGGCCTCGTTGCTGCCCATACTCATCGCTTGCGTAACGGCCACATGCTTTACTTACATCTTTGTGGGCACCGATTCGATGTTCACCTTTCACCTCGACGGCGAATGGATGATAGAACGCGTGCCTGCAAGCGTGTTGTTCGGCATCTTCTGCGGTATGATTAGCCTTTACTTCGTGCGCACCATGACCGCTTGCGAAAACGTATTCGGCAAGATGAAGAACCACCCTTACCAACGATTAATCTTAGGCGGCATCATTCTCAGTTCGCTTATCTTCCTCTTCCCTTCGCTGTATGGCGAGGGATTCAGTTCGGTTAACACCCTACTCAACGGCAATACCGAAACCGATTGGAGCCGGATACTCAACAATTCGCTGTTCTATGGCCACGACAACCTACTGGTTGTGTACGTTGGCTTGGTGCTTTTCACCAAAGTTTTCGCCACGTCGGCCACAAATGGCAGCGGCGGTTGTGGCGGAACGTTCGCCCCTTCGCTGTTTATAGGTGGGTTTGGCGGCTTTTTCTTCGCCCGATTATGGAACATGTACAACATCGGTGTGTACATACCGGAGAAGAATTTCACGCTACTGGGCATGGCGGGCGTAATGACTGCCGTGATGCACGCGCCGCTTACGGGCATATTTCTCATTGCCGAGATAACTGGAGGCTACCAACTGTTGTTGCCATTGATGATTGTTTGCATCAGCTCTTACCTCACTATCAACATCTTCGAGCCGCATAGCATCTATGGCATGCGTCTTGCACGCGAGGGAAAGCTCATCACCCACCACACAGACAAGTCCATCCTCACCTTGATGAGCATGGAAAGCATCATCGATAAGAACTACATCGCCGTTAATCCCGAAATGCCTTTGGGCAAGTTGGTGTATGCAATCAGCCGCAGTCACACCAGCTTTATCCCCGTACTAGACCATGCGGGAAGGCTCATTGGCGAGATAGACGTTACCAAGATAAGGCATATCATGTTCCGAACAGAGTTGTATCAGAAGTTTAGTGTGGCGCAAATCATGATTCCCACGCCTGCTGTGCTTGGACGTAACGACCCAATGGAAGAGGTGATGAATAAGTTCGACAAGACAGATGCCACCTATCTGCCCGTTGTCGGTGCCAATAACGAACTGCAAGGATTCATTTCGCGCACACGTATGTACGCCATGTATCGCAAGATGGTGGCCGACTTCTCCACCGAATAAGGGGAATGGTAAGCGTGTGAGTCTATCAGTTAGTGAGATTATGAGGTTGTGAGTTAATAAGATTGTGAGTTGTTGATATTCATAAGTTTTTAGCTTGTCACCGAATGTAATACAAACTCATAAACGCACGCACCCATCATACTAGTTCACTCGTTAACTGGTCAACTCGTCAACTGGTCAACCCATTTATAGTTTCACACAACGTTAAATAGATAATTAGAGATGAAGAAAGAAAAGTTTTTTGGTTATGTAGGATGGGTAGGTATGTGTACATCCATCCTTATGTACGTGTTTTATTTTCCTCAGATACAGGAGAATTTAAACGGCAACAAAGGCTCGTTTATTCAGCCCTTCATGGCAGGCATCAACTGCACGCTATGGGTTTGCTACGGTTTGTTTAAAGAAAAGCGCGACCTTCCTTTGGTATTAGCCAATTCGCCAGGCGTTATTTTCGGGTTCTTCGCTGCGTTCACCGCGCTATAAGTCAATCCTAGATTTGTTATGAGCTTGTAAGTTGACGAGTTGATGAGGCTGTGAAGTTTCTCGCAAGCCAAAAACCTCTAAACCCATTAACTTACCAACTCATAACGCTTGTCCACCTGCTAATTCATCGACTTGTTAACCCAGCTACTTTACATATCCGTATAAGGTAGGGTTTCTTTCTCTTGTCAATTCATCCACTTGTTAACCCATCCACTTGTTAACCCATCAATTTGTTAACAAGTATCACATATACAGCCGAACTCTTCACTCTTGTCAACCTGTTAACTCATCAACTTGTCAACTTGTTAACTCGTCAACTTGTTAACT
>NZ_KV815079.1:76184-76560 GCF_001814145.1 Prevotella sp. HMSC073D09
TTGTCAACTTGTTAACTCGTCAACTTGTTAACTCGTCAACTCACCAACTCAAAAACTTAAATTGTTATTTTTATTTTTACAAAACCACTCTTTTCTTTCGCTCTGTTCTAGCGAAAATATAGGCCATAAAGTAGGTAAATCACCCCTATTTCTAGCCTTTCCCCCCTTTTGCCTTGTCTATTTTTAAGAGTAAAACCTGCATTTTGCACCATTTTGCCTTTCTAGTTTGGTTGCCGGCTCGTAATTTTGCAACCCAGATTACTCGCTTTTAGCCCCTAAAATCCAACTTTTTAACGACTATTTTGCCCTTTTTAGCCATATTTTTGATGACTCTAAAAGGTCTTGTTTATACCATTGCAGTGTATTTTTATGCTTT
>NZ_KV815079.1:76660-105978 GCF_001814145.1 Prevotella sp. HMSC073D09
CCAAAACGCACTGCGTTTTGCGGCATATTGCACTCCATTTTGCACCAAAACGCACTGCATTTTACTGCAAATAGCCCGAAAAATGGTGTAAATGCCGGTTTTGGGGAATATATATTCATTTTACCTGCATGTACAACGCCCCCCCTTTTGCATCAGAACCAACCTTCGCGAGAATCGATTTTTTGCGGCAAGATAGGCGGTTGGTGGTCGGAAAGGGCACTCAGAATGTTAAATTTCTCACTGAAAACTAGACAAAAGAAATGATGCCGCATACAAGCTCATGGTTAACGGCACAGAAAGCACGTACGCTTACGACCGCCAGTGCGAGCGGTTGCAGGGCTGCTACACATGTCCAACAGATACAACGTCATGGAAACGCAAGAATCATAAGATATTGACAGCTGGTTTTCAACTTGTAGAGAATACATTGAACGACTTCAGTCAGACCACCTTTTGAGGCATCGCTATGTTTCGCCACAGACAAATGGGGCAGAATTTCAGACTTTTCGTATCTTTGTCCAGTACTTCGTACATGAGAGGGGGCTTTGTCTTGGCTTTACTACACAAAGACAATAAACTCCCCTCAATTTATAGAAATATTAAAAGTCAAGAGAACTTCTATATCTAAAATTTGCAAATCACGTCATTATTTCGTACCTTTGGATGCGGCTTACATCTTAAACACGTTGTGGAAATAACCACTTTGCATGACACAAAACAAATCTTTGAGCGAATATTTTACGCAAAATGTTTAATTGTGGAGGAAAAAGGTAGACTTTTAAGACTTATGGAACACAATTCTGACGGAAATAAGTCGAATTTCGCTTGTGCGATAGGCGCATCTCCCCAGGCTGCATTACTCTCGGATCTGAGAACCCCGCCTATGCAGCAAGAGACATTGACTTCCGTCGCATTACAGCCCTTGCTCTCGCCAAGGTTTCAGTACGCATTAATTGAATCGTTTGATAAAAGTATATACACTATGATAGACCCCGAGAAGACCGAACTTGAAGAGTTTTTGAAAGAGTATGCCAGAGTGCGCTGCAATGCAGTGTTCTTTGTTGAGAACTATTGGAACAAACTACATTCTGACAAGCCTATCATACTCACAGATGATGAGAAACAGCAACTATATAATAAGTATAGAATGGTTCCACTGGTACAAGATTTTACAGCCTATACAAAACGCTTGGAAGAGCTGCGTGCAAAAGGCTACAAAGATTGGGAGATTGACGCATAACTATTATGCAAAAAATGTATCATATAATTATTAGGCTCTATGTTGATTTGTGTGGGTAACGGAAGCTTACGCCTCCATTGGTATAACATAACATATCCGTGGAGTTGCTTACATTCACATACCCTTTGGCCCTTCTTTTCGCTAATTGAACTTGGAGTTCAGGCTTTCCAATACCACATTAGTAACGTATCCATGACTATAAAGTTAATACGATTTGAGGACTTGACAAATCGTTACTCACACAAATCAACCTAGATCCAATTATTAACTAAATTCTATTATAATGAAAGATTTTAATTTAGATTTCCTCAGAAATGTAGTAAGCACACAGTACAATGATATGTGTGGACTGGCAGCTATAGATGGCCATGAAACTCTTATCTTCAATTTAGGAACACTATGTAAAGATGAAGGGTTTGACTTAGAAGACTACAAGATTGTTGGCCTTTCACTCAGTGATGGCGAAACAATAGGAATATATGATGTTTCTGTAGTAGTATTACTCACCAAAAAGGAAGAACATCCTAATTCTGAGGGGCAGCAGAAAGTATATAGAAAATATTTTCGCATGCCATACAAAAATCTTGGCTCATACATAAAGAGATTGAATATTGCAGTGGTACAACCTGGTATGGAAGATGAAATATCCAATCCTATTTTTGTTGATTTAGAAGATTGAAGATGATTGGTGAAGAGGGTGTATTAAAAGGTAAAACTTTGGCACAGCTTTTCACTTTTTATTAATAGCATCAGCCCCAAGCAAGACAATGCTTGCTTGGGGCAAAGTTTTTATTATTGTTCTTATTCTTGTTTCTTCCGTTCTGCCTCTTTTATTATGCCGTGTCGGTAGGCATAGAGCAGTTCTTCCAAGTCGGCCACCTGCTTGTTCAGTTCAACGCCCTTGTCGGTATCGGCCACTAGCATTCTATGCGACGACATTTCGATAATCTGCGTGGTACTCTTAATGTCCCTTCCTGTGCGAATGGCATCCATTGCACTGGCGAATGGCTCGTGCTGAACCAATTGGAAACCACGGCTATGATATACCAATGTGTAGCCTGCAATGCCCGTTTCCTTGTGATAAGCCTCAGAGAAACCACCATCAATGACCATTAGCTTGCCGTTGGCCTTTATTGGATTCTCGCCATTGGCCACGTGTACGGGCACATGCCCGTTGATGATGTGCCTATTTTCGCCCTTAACATCGAAAGCATCTAGAATGCTGTCAACCACCGCCTCGTTGTCTCGCAGCATAAAATAGTTGCCCTTTCTCTCCTTATGCGTTTCTTTTTCGGCGATGAAATAACGTTCGAAGGTGGCCATCTTCGATTTGTCGAAGAGGGGCGAGTCGGGTCCGCACCATAGATAAAGAAAATAATCAATGGCATACTCGCGTTCTTCGGGCTCGGCATCCTTTTGGTAGGCAGTGCGAACAAGCATGCCTATTTTGTGCAAAAGCTTTCGCCCCGAAAGGGTCTGCCCAGGAAACACCTCCACTTCTTTAAGTGTAGCATCATCGTTTAGCGGCACCGAGGCATGGAAAAGCAAGTTGTTGTTGTAGATGGCGTACATGCAACCATGCTGCAAAAGCAGGCGTACGTGGCGTTGCAACTTCTCGCTCACCTTGAAAGAGTGGCGCAAACGCTTGGCCAACATCTTCTCTTCGGGCGTAAGTTCCAACGGATTGTTGGGGTCTATCGTTGGGAACTCGTTGCTGATGAGTTGGTACTCCTTTCCATCGAGCGTGATAACACCTCTTGTATAGTCGATGTGGCGTAACACGACTCGGTCTGTCATTTGCCAATGGGGATGCTTTTCAAAGAGTTGTGCCTCCACCTTGAACTGTATTACGGCAATGGCCTTGTGCATAAGTGCCGTAAGCCGCATTGTTTTTTCATCGAGTTTCATCGACTCGCCACTGCTCTTCGGAATGAATTCCTTGCATGCGGTGTCGCCATAAGTCTCCATTGCAAAAGTGGCAAGCGGCACAAGGTTGATGCCGTAGCCTTCTTCGAGCGTGGTGAGGTTGGCATAGCGTAACGACAGACGTATCACATTGCAGATACATGCCACGTTGCCGGCAGCCGCTCCCATCCAAAGCATATCGTGATTGCCCCACTGTATGTCCCAGCTGTGGTAGCGTTCCATCGTATCCATAATGACATGCGCCCCTGGACCGCGATCGTATATGTCGCCAAGTATGTGTAGCTGGTCGATGGCCAAACGCTGAATAACGTTGCAAATGGCCACAATAAAGTCGTCGGCACGTCCTGTGCTGATAATTGTTTCAATAATAACGTTTACATAAGCCGCCTTGTTCGAGTCGTCAACACGTTCGTGCAACAACTCTTGTATAATATACTTAAAGTCGGTTGGCAGTGATTTGCGTACCTTCGACCGTGTGTACTTACTCGAAACGTCTCTGCATACGCTCACAAGTTGGTGAATGGTGATGTGATACCAGTCGTTAATGTCGGTTTCGCTCTCCTTAACTAGTTCCAGTTTTTGTTCAGGATAGTATATCAGCGTGCACAGTTCGCGTTTCTCGGCCTCGCGCAACGTGGTTCCAAAAATCTCGTTCACCTTGCGTTTGATGTTTCCCGACGCGTTTTTCAGCACATGCTGAAAGGCCTCGTACTCGCCATGCAGATCGGCCAAGAAGTGCTCTGTGCCCTTGGGCAGGTTAAGTATGGCCTGCAAGTTGATAATCTCTGTGCTGGCCTCGGCCACAGTTGGGAACGATTGCGCCAAGAGTGTAAGGTAGCGCAAGTCGCGTTCTATTTCATATTTCTTCTTTTTCATCTAATTGTAAACCTTTGTTATCTTGTTCGTTAAGCTTTTTGTTTGTTTGTCGTCGAGCGGAAGAATGGGCATGAATCCTTCGGGCAGTTTGAATAAATGGTGCATAACGCTCTCCACCCGTCTGAAAAAAAGCAACAGCTTAACCTTGTTTAGTGCTTGTACAAGGGCCTGTTCGTCGTAATCGGTGAGCCTTAAATTGGCGTAAAGCGTTGCCAACAATTGCAGGTGTGCCGTGTCTTTGGGCAGGGCATCGTACAAAGTGCGCACAATTTCGACGATACCATCGACCGTGGAATTGTCGTCTGGGTTGTCCGTTTCCTCTTGTTGTTCGTCCTCGGCATCTTGCTCTTCGCCTTCGGCCAGGTTGTCGTCTTCGGGAATGGGGTCGAAACAGAAAGTCTCGAACTTAGAAAGGTCGGTCGAAGGCGTTTCGGTTTGCAGCCTTTCCAGTCCTTTTCTCACCAAGTCGAGCACGCGTTCTTGTGCGGCATACATCAATACGTACCGCCATTGGGGCGTTGTAAGCGCATCGATGGTTTCGAGGCGCAAGTCCATAGCGGCGAACATTTCGGCATCTATGCCGGCAAGCACCAACGCACCCACTAGTTCGAGGTCGGCCGCGGTGAGCATCGTGGCAGGCCATGTGTTGAGCGTTTTATGATAAAGGCGTACAAACTGGGCAGCCATGTCCGCAGTGTCAATGGCTCCGCTGATACGTGGATTGTCTATACGCACGATGTTTGCAGTGGCGTTTAGGCTTTTTAGCGTGTCGCGTTCGAACTGTCCGCAAGCGTGAACCACCTCTACCCTACTCAACATTCGTTGCACTGGGATGTTGAGCAGCATGCGTTTTACTTTCAGAAGGTTGCGTATTCGCCAGGGGTTAAGTTCGCCAAAGGGCGACAACACCACGGGCGTATGCGTGCGTAATGCCATGTTGTATAGGCGTAGTGCCTTGGCATCCCAGCAACCAAAGATATGAAATAGGGAGAAATCGTGTCGCCACAGGGGCGCATCGTATGTTATTTCAATGTCGGGGTTGGTATCTAAAAGGGCAAAAAGCGTTGTCAGATATTGCCTGTCAACATCTGATACACCTTTTGATATGTACACCAACACGTTCATCTAATTTAGAGTTTATGGCTTGTAAATTCGTATTTGTCGGCCTTCATGTATTTTAGATACGACCGCATCTTGCGCCAAGGCACCATCAATTCAAACCCTATTACGCGCCACGCAGGTATGCAAGCCTTGAATATCTTAATGGCTCTGTGGGCAAAAAGTATGCGCAACACGATGGTGAGCAACAGATTGGCCGATGCCAATGACACGATGAACCACCTTTCCTCTATCAATCCGTAGGCCAAACAAATGGCGGCAACGATGTAGTTGAGGTAAAGCATGATGTTGTCTAGGTTGAACAAGAACCTAATGACCCCTCCCCTTTGCAGGCTTTTGCGCGTTTCCCAAAAGAAAAGTTGCAGCGTGCGCCACTCTTTTAGCGTGGGAGCCTTGGTCTGCGTATGCGCATCGGAATGCAATGCCACGGCGGCAGCACCTTCATCGCCAAACTTATTCACTAAGAAATCGTACTCGCCGCGCAACAGATTGAGGTTTCCAGAAAAGCCGTCGCGTTTCATAAAGTCGTCTTTTCTTATGGCCACCACTCCACCTGCGTGGCAATAAGGCTTACCTTTGATGGTTCGGGTGAGTATGTAAAAGCTAGACCTAAACTGCTGCATGCGCCAAGAGGTCTTGGCATCGGTGTCGAGCGCGGTGTAACCCACAACTAGGCGCTTGTCGTCTGTGAGACTTTGGGTAAACGCGGCGAGCCATTTGCAAGACGTTGGCACACATGTGGGTTCCATGATAACTACCCAATCGGTTTCGGCTGCCTTTACGCCAATGGTTAACGTTAGTTTCTTGCGGCTCATGTAGCGCGAAGAATTGGGCACAAAGGTGCAATATAAGTGTTTGTCTCCTTTGTGTTCGGCCGACAACCGCTCTACTAGCGCATTGCCTTTGTCGGCAACCAATATCACGCGGAAAGGCGCGGCGTATTCTTGTTGCAGCACCGTTTCTACCATAGTAGCCAGTTCGGGGGCATCTTCCAATATGGGTATGACAATTGATACGGGTGTGGCAGAGGCATCGGTAACGTCCACTTCGATTTCAGCATTCGCCAAAGCCAACTTCTTCAAGCGCCTGCCCCGCAAGAAAGGATTGCAGAACAGGGAGATGAAAAACAGCATAATTAACGATACACAGCAGACTATCGTTATTGCATCAATATATAAGGTTAAAACCATAAGGCTTGTTTTAAATGTTTAAATCGTTACTAAAATAACTCTTGGGTAGCTGACGGCAATTGTATTGCGATGCCATCGCCTCGCCATAAGCACCTGCCGAACATATCGCCACTAAGTGGCCACGATGACTTGTAGGCAAAACAACATCGCTGCCGAACACGTCGCTCGACTCGCAAACGGGGCCTACCACATCATACACTTCGCTTGGAGCTGATGGGTTGGACAGGTTTAGGATTTGATGCCGTGCATGGTAAAGGGCCGGACGGAGCAAATCGTTCATTCCTGCATCGAGGATGAGGAAACGTTTGTTTAGTCCTTGCTTGACGTAGAGCACTCGCGAAACCAACCAACCACATTGCCCAACCAACGCCCTACCTAACTCGAAATGTACCTTTTGTTTCTCATTAAGCTGCAAATGCCGGGCATAGGTGTCGAAATAGGCTTTAAAGTCGGGTATGGCATGCGTGTCGGGATTGTCGTAGTCTATCCCTAACCCACCGCCCACGTTTATGTGTTCGGGTTCGATGCCATGCTGTTTCAAAAGGTTCAACAAGCTGTTCACACTCGTACAGACTTCGCGAAAGTCGTTCATGTCTACAATCTGCGACCCAATGTGGAAGTGCAGACCGATAAAGCGAATGCGTTTCAATACTTGCAACCTCTCGATGGTTGGCCAAACATGGTCTATGGGAATGCCAAACTTGTTCTCGGCCAAACCCGTTGTTATCTTCGCATGCGTGTGGGCAGCCACATTGGGGTTGACACGCAGGCACACATCGCCCGTTCGGTTCAGTTCGTTGCAAAGTTGCTCAATAACTTCTAGTTCTTCAATGCTTTCCACATTAAAGCAGAAAATGCCGTTTTCCAAGGCCAGCTTTATTTCCCAGTCGTTCTTACCCACACCTGCAAATACAATGCTGTCGCCCTTAAAGCCAGCACGCAAAGCCGCCTCTATTTCGCCACCGCTTACACAATCCACTCCCAAACCAGCCGCTTTCATCGTCTGCAAAATGCGTTTGTTGGCGTTGGCCTTCACTGCATAATGCACGATAAAGTTTGGATGTTGGGCCAATTGTTCGTTCAGTGCATCGAGCGTGGCGCGCAACATGCCTTCATCGTAATAGTAAAAAGGTGTTGTCAGGTGCTTAAATGCGTGTGTAGGTAAACTAATCATTGTTAATGAAATTACAACCAAGAGTGTTATACAATTGTGTGCAGGGTGCAACCAGATGCAACGCGCGGTGCCTAAATAACAGTCAGCGGCCTGCCTCACAAGGACTCGTGCTGGCGCCGCAGCTCACATTGTTAGGAATTGAAAAGCTTGTGGCTAAGGCTTTGCAGCGCCCTTTGCTTGTCTTCTTCTTTGATTAGGAAGGAGATGTTGTAGTTAGAACCACCATACGAAATCATCCTTACAGGGATGTTTTTCATCGCATCGGTCACCAATGTTTCAAATCCAACGTTGTTCCAATCAAGGTCGCCTACCACACAAACGATACACATATCCGTGTCTACGGTAACTGTGCCATACTTTTTAAGTTCGTCGACGATTTCTTCAAGATGCGAGTCGTTGTCGATACTCATCGAGACGCCCACCTCGGAAGTTACAATCATGTCGATGGGCGTTTGGTAACTCTCGAATATTTCGAACACCTTGCGCAAGAAACCCGTGGCAAGCAACATGCGACTAGACTTTATCTTGATGGCCGTTATCTTGTCTTTGGCGGCAATGGCCTTTATTTTGTTGTGCAATACCTCGTTGTTGATGATGGTTCCCTCGGCATCTGGGTCCAAGGTATTCTTCAATCGCACGGGGATACCTGCGTACTTGGCAGGCTGCACGCATGTGGGGTGCAATATCTTCGCACCAAAGTAGGCCAACTCGGCAGCCTCTTCAAAGTTCAGTTGCCTAACGGCCTCGGTCTTATCTACCACACGGGGGTCGTTGTTGTGCATGCCGTCGATGTCTGTCCAAATCTGAATTTCATCGGCAGGCAGTACCGCACCCACTAGTGAGGCCGTGTAATCAGAACCTCCACGCAAGAGGTTATCTGTTTCGCCATACGCGTTCTTGCAAATAAATCCCTGCGTGATGTATATCTGATAGCCCTGGTTCTCTTCCATCAGTCGGGCAAGATTTTCTCTGATGAAAGCCATATCGGGTTCGTTGTTCTTGTCTGTCCGCATGAAATCCAAGGCATCAAGCAACACTGCCTTAACGCCAGTTTCCTGCAAATAGCTAACCATCATGTTGGTGCTTATCACTTCGCCTTGCGCCACAATGGTCTTTTCTTCAAAGCTAGTGAAGAGATCTTTGGTGAACGAACGAAGGTAATTAAACTCATCAACAAGGAAAGCGCGCAACTTTTCCCTGTGTTGAGGGTCTGCAAGCAGTTCGTCAACATGCTTTACATATTGCTTTTCCAGGTTGTTTATCACCTCGTTGGCCCCTTCGGGGTTTTTCTTATAAAGGTAATCGGCCACTTCCACAAGCGAATTTGTGGTGCCCGACATGGCCGAGAGCACCACAAACGTGGGTTCGCCCGATGCCGTTATGAGCGACGCCACGTTCTTCATGCGGTCGGGGGAGCCAACGGAAGTGCCTCCAAATTTCATCACTTTCATACCCAATGTAAGCTAAAAGTAAGTGTAACTATGTTTAAATGTCGTCTTCTTCGGTGAGGTCTATCTTACTGTACTCGTCGGTAACCTCTTTTATTTTGCCGTCTCCGCAACGGTACACAATGCCTGGATACTTACTCAGCATCGACAAATTGTGGGTAGACATCACCACGGCCGTGCCGCTTTGTGTGATGTCGCGCAACAAGGCAACGATGTTAGTGGCCGTGTCGAGGTCGAGGTTGCCCGTTGGTTCGTCGGCAATAATCACTTTCGGGTTATTCAAGATGGCACGTGCAATGGCGATACGCTGCTGCTCTCCACCCGATAGTTCGTAAGGCATGTTGTGTTTCTTGTCGCTCATCCCCACGTCGGCCAGAACCTTCTCGATACGTTCAGCACGCTCGCCCTTGTCTTTCCACCCCGTAGATTTAAGCACGAACTGCAAGTTTTCCCACACACTTCGGTCGTGAAGTAGTTGAAAGTCTTGGAATATCACGCCTAACTCTTTCCTCAGTGCAGGAACTTCTCGCCTGCGCAAGGTTTTTAAATTGCGCCCCAACACCTCTGCCGTGTCGGCGTCTTCTTCGTCAATGTCCAGCTCGCAGTAGATGGTTTTGAGAAAAGAACTCTTACCAGTCCCCACCTTTCCTATAATGTAGATGAACTCGCCTTCGTCTACATGAAAATCAACGCCGCGTAACACTTCGCGGTCGTCTTGGTAAACATTTACGTTTTTATATTCTATAAGCATTGGCCATCTTGTTTGTTATGAAATACAATAGCCCGCGCCAATTACAGCTTGCACGGTACAAGTTGTGCAAAGTTAGTGATTTTATTGCGATAAGTTCAACAAAATCGAAATAAAATGGGAGTTATTATCGCGTGTTCTGCAATTTGTTTGCATGTACGCACGTGCGCTTTACTTTTCTTCACATTATTTGTTTAGAAGAGAACTAGCCTGAAACATAAAATAACGAGCACAAAAAAAGAGGACTGAATCAGTCCTCTTCGTCTAGTGTTCGCAAGATAATGCTTGTTGCGCCGATGGTGAACAGCGAACCGTTTTCCAGCAAACGACGCTCTCGGTCGCCCAATATCTCATTGTCAACGAATGTCCCCGTGTAGCTTGGACCATCGCTTAACACATATTTCAAGCGTCCACGTTTATCTCTACTCACCTCAATAGCGCAGTGATTCATGTCGATGCTTGGGTCGTTTGTTTCTATGGGGCAGTTTATTCCGCTATTCTTCATGTATCGTCCAATAACGTTTCTACCCATACGGAGGGGCAAAACCTGCTTATAATGAAACACGTTCTCGATAACGGTTAACGTGCCGCAGTGGTCTTTGCAGTCTAGTTCGTCGGCGTTTGTTTCCTTTTGACGGTTATGTAACTTTGAAACGCCAATGCGTATGCCGAACTCCTTACCACAATCTGGGCATTGAAAAAAGAGCGATTGCCCTTCTTGGTAACGTGTTTCGTCGAAAGTTATGTAATTGTCGCACTTCGGACATCTTACTCTCTTCATGTTTTGCTAGTGTGTTTAATTCTACCATGTAAGATGCTTATACATCAACGAACGTCGCTGCGCATCACCCAACAATCCTTAAATTCGGCCTTGCCATGCAATTTTCCAAAAGCCAAATAAGCTTCGTTCTTTGTTTCGTAACGGCCATAAGTAACTTTCACGTCCTTATCATCAACCAACACTTCGGTCTTATCGTAGCCCTTATCCTTCAACATTTGGGCATAACGATTGGCGTTGCGTTTTGTTATTTTGCTAGCCAGCACCAAACAATAAAACGTCTGGTTGGCGTGTTTGGCCTCGGTTGGTTTGGTCTGTTCGCACTTTGGTGCCGTTTGTTTAGCAACAGAAGGAGCAGGCGCCTTTATCTCGGCTATGCTCTCTGTGCCCTTTATCATCTCTTTGGGCATCACAGATGTAAGCAGACCCGTATCTACTACGCTATGCGACACAGTGCTCATTTCGCCCTCGGTGACGGTAGAGGGGAAAAGCAAGAAAGCAACGACAGCCACACAAACGGCAACTGCGTTTCGAACCCAAGCAACGGGAATGATAAGGTCGTTATTGCTGGTTGCGTCATCATTATCCTCTTCAGCATCGCTGTTGGAAAGCGACTTAGCCGCTTCGTCCATTTCTAACAGAATGGGCTTAGACTCGCGTTGTTGAACTCTTGCCGTTTCGATTTCTTGCACATTGCCGACTGATTCTACAGCAGGAACTTCGCTGAAAGCATCCTGAACAGAAAGACGAACAATATCAATGGAACCCAACCCATAAAGCGTTGGCGTGAGGATGCCCGACTCGCAAGGTTCAAAAGTGTACGTGCCATTATCTGCATAATAAAGCACTCCAAGGTCGTTCAATTCGTAATACCCCTCGTTGTGCAAGTGCTGCCGCATCTCTTCAACCTCGCTCGCAATACGCGTCAAGGCCTCAGGATAGCTCAAATCGTAGGCCTCAACATACGATTGTGCAAGCAAAGAATCGTTCAAACGGAGTTGGCGATTGAACCCAAGCGTCCTCGTCGGCGGCAGAAACGTATGGTCGCCGTCGTCGTACCTAGCCTCAACATGGTGCGCCATAAATCCCCCAAAGTCGGGAATGATGACGCAGTCGTTATCCAGCAGTAAGATTTCGATATGTCTATGTAGTTCAATCACGAATGCAAAGTTACGATTTTTCCCCCATAGTTCAAACGTATAAAGTTATTTTTTGGATAATATTTTACTGAAATATAATGATAATTTAACTCTATTACATCCAACAATCTGTAAACGAATTTCGCTAAGCTTTACGCTAACCGCTCACAACCAAGCATCTACCACGATTTGCAACCAACTCCACATCCATAACATTAAGCAACGCGCCCTACTTCGTTCTCTCTATATTTATGCACACCTCATTAAGAGAAGACTGCGATATGTCGGTAAAACCAGCCACAATAAAGGACTTTTCAGCAAACAACATACATATCACAACAGGTACTCCACATAGATATTCATCCAGTTATTTAAATGCTTACCTTTTATATTCTACCCTCCATTCAAACAAGAGCCCCTCTTACCTAACACTTCCAAAATTGATACAAAGACACTAAACACCGCTAAACGTGCGTAAACATTTATTACCATATAATATAGTGTGCGATGACAAGAAATAACAAATCGCGCTAAGACCTGCTACTGATGTAATGAACAGTGCTATAACCACGGAGCCAACAAGTGTGCAAACCAGCCAACGAACTTCTGCCAAGGGGTTCTGAACTTGTTCCACGATTCGGGCGTCAGCTTAAAGCAGTCGGACTTATCCTTATCAAACAAGTCAGACAGCTGTTGCGTTGTCTCCTTATCCACAATAACGGCATTCTCTTCGTAATCAAAACGCAGGCTACGCGCATTAAGGTTGGCACTGCCCACAGTACAAAACTTACCATCAACCATAATCACCTTGGTATGATGAAAGCCCGGCTCGTACATCCAAACCGTTACGCCGCGTTTCATTAGCTTATGAACATTGTAGAAAACGCAATCGGGCGTTAAAGGAATATCACTGTGGGTAGATACCATTATTTCTACTTTCACTCCACGCTTAACCGCGTTGCGTAAAGCTTTCTTCAACGCCCTATTCAACGTGAGGTAAGGGTTGATGAGCTTAATGCTATCCTGGCTATCATTGATTGCCTTAGTATAAAAACTACGGATAATCTTATTTGATATGCGTGGTTCGCGGTTTATGATGCCCACCATCTTCTTTCCTGCCGATTGACAAGTGTCGGGCTTTAAGTTGTCAAAGTACCCAAGGTTATCGTTTCCGCGGTAATATTCTACCCCATGCACGTTCTGTTTGGCCACCTTATTCCACATTTTCAAGAAGATAGCCTGCAAGGTATTCACCTCCTGCCCCTCAATTCGGCAGTGCATATCGCGCCAACTCCCCACCACTTCTGTGCCCTTGATGTAATAGTCGGCCACATTCATGCCGCCAGTATAGGCCACATTGCCGTCTACGACAACAATTTTGCGGTGGTCGCGATGGAAAACATGGTTCACCCAGGGAAACTGAACAGGGTCGAACTCAAAGATTTCGATGCCCCTTTCGCGCAGGGTGCGCAGGTGTTTCTTCTTCAATGGGCGGTTGTTCGAGTCGTTTCCAAATCCGTCGAACAAGGCGCGTACCTGCACACCTTCGCTTGCCTTCTCTTCAAGCAGCTCGAAAAGGCGGTCGGCAATGGAGTCGTTTCTAAAATTGAAATATTCTAAATGTACGCTATGTCGCGCCCTAGATATGGCCGAAAACATGTCGTCGAACTTCTCTTGACCCGTGGTGAGCAGCACCACCGAGTTGTTATGGGAGAACTTAACCCCCTCGTCGCGCATCTGTTGCACGATAAGCGAGTCGCTGCCTTGCGCAAAGGCAGCCAACGATATGAGGAGCAATAAAAGGAGTGAGCGTATTCTCGATGGTTCAATCATAATTCGTTAAGTGTTGCAGAGAGCCTTACAGCATGCAGCGGTAATGGTCTACAATGCCAACAAGCCTTTCATTTTCGTCTGCCACGAGTACCGTGTGTATTTTGTATTTCTGCATTATCTGTTGTATATCGGCAATCCTTGTCGTTGGCAACACAATCTTAGGATTGGTGGTCATGATGTCGTTAACCGTCTTGTTAAAGAACTCGGCCTGCCATTTTTCCATCGCCCTACGAATGTCGCCGTCGGTAATCAATCCAACAATCTTGCCGTCTTCTACCGACACTCCAAGCCCCAGCTTGCCTTTGCTCACCTGTATGATGGCATCGCCAAGGTGCATTTGGCGTGGAATAACGGGCAAATCGTCTACCCGCATCACGTCGGCCGCTGTGGTAAGCAATCGTTTTCCCAGCTCGCCACCAGGATGAAACCTCGCGAAATCTGTGGGTTTGAAGTTGCGCACCTGCATCAATGCCACCGCCAAGGCATCGCCCATAGCCAATGCTGCCGTGGTACTGCTTGTGGGCGCAAGGTTCAGGGGGCACGCCTCCTTGTCTACCCTCACCGTAATATGGGCCACGCTGTATTTGGCCAGCAACGAATGGGGGTTTCGACTCATGCCAATGAGCGGCACATCACGATGCAATATGGCGGGAATAAAGCGCAACAACTCGTCGGTTTGCCCCGAATTGCTCAGTGCCAGCACCACATCATCGGCCGTCATCACGCCTAAGTCGCCGTGATATACGTCCAACGGATTAATAAAAAAGGCAGGGGTGCCCGTACTAGAAAGCGTTGCGGCAATCTTTGCACCGATGTTTCCGCTTTTTCCTACGCCCGTTACAATGACCTTACCCTTGCAGTTGAACATCATTTCCACAGCCTTGTCGAAATGATGGTCTAGTTGCGGAATAAGGTCGAGCAGTGCTTGCGCCTCGTCTTTCAGGCATTGCGTGGCGTATGCCCTCACATTGTTAAGCCTGTTTTCTGTCGAATCTGTTGCCAATGTAGACATAAGTGTTTCTTCTCCGTATATGTTCTCGATGAACGTATTTTTATATTAGGTTCGCAATCAAGCTTTCAAGCTTGTCTAGTTCAAGCATGTTGGGGCCGTCGCTCAAACCTTTGTCGGGATTGGGGTGCACCTCAAAGAAGTAGCCTGTTGCGCCAAAAGCTTTTGCAGCAAGGGCCATCGACGGCACAAATCGGCGGTCGCCACCTGTTTTTCCACCCATAGCCCCAGGCCGTTGCACGCTGTGCGTACAGTCCATGATAACCGTTGGAACGATTTCTTTCATGTCGGGGATGTTCCGAAAATCCACAACAAGGTTGTTATAGCCAAAGGTATTGCCGCGTTCGGTGAGCCACACCTCGGCTGCGCCAGCCTCTTTTGCCTTTTCCACGGGATATTTCATGTCGGGCCCGCTCAAAAACTGGGCCTTCTTTATGTTCACAACCTTACCCGTTTTGGCAGCGGCCACCAGCAAATCTGTTTGTCTACACAAAAAAGCAGGTATTTGCAACACGTCTACCACCTGCCCCACAGCCTCTGCTTGATAGCTTTCGTGAATGTCGGTAAGCAACTTCAATCCGTATTTGGATTTCACATTAGCCAACATTTCGAGTCCCCTTTCTAGTCCAGGACCGCGAAAAGAGCTGATTGACGTTCGGTTAGCCTTGTCGAAAGAGGCTTTGAAGATAATGTCAACCTCCAACTTTTGGTTTATCTCCACCAGCTTTTCTGCAACCGTGTACAACAGTTCTTGGCTTTCTATTACGCAAGGCCCAGCGATAAATGTTGTTTTCATACTTCGTCCAATCAATGGCTTTCGCCCGTGCATCCGCGTTCTTGTCGCGGAGAATGCGTCACGGACTTAACTGTGAGTTATGCTTATTGTTTACGCAAAGGTACAATAAAAATGTATTATGCAGGCCTTTTATGCCCACTTTTTGTGTAAAGGCATGTTCTAAAAATCCCCCGCAAAGGTTCAATCGCTGTTCCTTGTACTGCCCTTCATTGTCTTTTTGCTTTTGTCTGGCATCTTTTGCTTTCTCTTTCAGAAAGCATAGTTCACTATGTTCCTTTCAAGGATTAAGCAAAACCTGTTCAGCTAAAAGCTAAAATACAGCAAAAGTGTTTTTAGAACCCGCCTAAAAGATCGAACAAAGAGCACCAACAGAACCCAGACTAAACTGCTTAGCTCCTTGCCATCATTATAGCGCATTCCACAATACCCCTGCCTATCTTGTCCAAGGAAGCCATGCAAAAGCACCGCACCATCAAGAACAACCCATAGGCATAACGCCACAAGAAAGCCAACGGCATCAGTTCCATCCACGGCCTTTAACGTTAAAATATGTATAAAAGCAAAGTGTGTCTTGCGGTTTTAATGGAAAAGTATTACCTTTGCACCGCAAAACGGGTAAGTCTTGCACGGCCAGCTCCCTTCGAACCCTCCAGGACGGGAACGTAGCAAAGGTAGTTGGTTGTAGCGGCGCGATGTAAGTAGCTTACCCACCCCGCCTCTTTAGCTCAGCTGGTCAGAGCGCATGATTTGTAATCTTGAGGTCGTTGGTTCGAATCCGACAAGAGGCTCAATAAAGAAGTGTCGTTATCGACACTTCTTTTTTTTATTCCCTCATCTCCAAAAACCAAGATGTCTTCTGCGTTGCCATAATGCAGTCTCCGTTGGCCGTGAGCAGCATGCCCTGCAAACGCTCGCGTTAGTGGTCGTAAGCGTACGTGTTTTCCATGCCGTTGCACACGCATGTGCATACGACACAATTGCCTTTTGTCTAGTTTTCAGTAAGAAATTTAACATTATGAGTGCCCTTTCCGTCCACCAACCGCTCACCTTGCCGCAAAAAATCGAGATTCTCGCGAAGGTTTGTTTTGTGCAAAAAGGGGTTAGTTGTACATGCAGGCAAAATGAATATTTATTTAAACAGACCATCACTAACACCCGTTTTTGGGTGATTTGTAGCAAAATGAAGTGCGTTTTGGTGCAAAATGCGGTGCAATATGCCGCAAAACGCAGTGCGTTTTGGTGCTAAATGCAGTGCATTTTGGTGCTAAACGCAAGGTAAAATGGTGCAAAACGCAGTGCAAAATGCTGCTAAATGCAAGACGAAAAGCATAAAAATACACCGCAATGGTATAAACAAAACCTTTTAGAACCATTAAATACATAGCTAAAAAGGCCAAAATAGCCGTTAAAAAGTGGGATTTTAGGGGTAAAAAGGGTGTAATTGGGAGTAAAAAAATATGGGTAGGCAACCAAACTAGAAAGGCTAAATGGTGCAAAATGCAGGTTCTTTTCTTAAAAACAGACAAACCAAAGAGCGTGAATATCTAGAAATAGTAGTTATTTACCTACTTTACAGCCAATATTTTCGCTAGAACGGAGTGAGAATTAGATTGATATTGTAAAATAAAAAGCAACAATTTAAGTTTTTGAGTTGATGCGTTGGTGGGGTTGTGAGTTGATAAGTTTTTGAGTTTGTAAGTTGAGGAGCTTTTGAGTTTGTAAATTGATGGGGTGGTAAGTTTGTAAGTTGATGCAATGATGTGTATTCGGGAGTTGTTGGGTTATCGTGAGTTGTTGGGCTTTCGCAAGTTGACAAACCTGTACGTTGATTTGTCCTGCACTTCGTATATGAGAGGGGTGTTTATCTTGTGTTGGCATCACGAAGACAATAGACTCCGCTCAATTTATAAAATATTAAAAGTCAAGACGGCCTCATTGGGTCTTAGTAAGACTAACACAACAAACAACCAACAGGCGTTACATACAAAAAGGTGTTAGGCCAAAACCTGGCCTAACACCCCTATATCATACACAATACTGTGTACATGAATATGGCGTTTGCACGATTTGGGTGGCCAACTTAGCCCCCTAACATGCAGATTTAACCCAAATCGGTCGTTAGAGCCGCTTAGATTTTGTTTGATTGCTGAGCATATTGCCTGTCTTATTCTTGAAGACGTAGCGGGCTACGTCGAGAGAATAAGACAGACAAGATGCCGACAAGCAAACGAAAGATGAACAGGAAGCGATGGAAACAACCTAAAATAATTGATAAGCGTTCTAACGACCGATTGGGGTTTAATAGCTGCGTGCAATGATAACGCGGTGCTTAGCAGGCTTTCCACTCACCATGTCTACACCCTCCGTTTGTTCGAACTCAAAAGGAACACACCTGATAGTGGCCTGCGTATCTTCCTTAATGCGCGCCTCCGTTTCTTCCGTTCCGTCCCAATGACAAAGGAAGAAACCGCCATCTTTAATACGTTGCTTAAACTCTTCGTAGTCGTTGCACTCGTAAATATGTGCGTTACGATAGTCTAATGCCTTCTTAAAGATGTTGGCCTGCATGTCGTCGAGCACCGAAACAATGTGTTCGGCCAAACCTTCGAAACCGATAGTTTCTTTCTCTAAGGTGTCACGGCGCATAATTTCCACCGTGTTGTTTTCTAGGTCGCGCCCACCCATAACAATGCGAACGGGGATGCCCTTCAACTCATAGTCGGCGTATTTAAAGCCTGGACGCCTGTTGTCAGAGTCGTCGTACTTCACCGTTACGCCGGCTTTGCGCAACTGTTCGATAACGGGTTGCAGTTTATCTGCGATGGCTTGCATCTGTTCGCCGGCTTTACCAATGGGTATGACAACCACTTGTATGGGTGCAAGCTTTGGTGGAAGAACCAAACCATTGTCGTCAGAGTGGGTCATTATCAATGCACCAATAAGCCTAGTGCTAACCCCCCAGCTTGTTGCCCATACATATTCGGGTTTGTTTTCCTTGTTGAGGAAAGTAACATCGAACGATTTGGCAAAGTTTTGGCCAAGGAAATGGCTCGTTCCGCTTTGCAAGGCCTTGCCGTCTTGCATCATGGCCTCGATGGTGTAGGTGTCTAACGCACCGGCAAAACGCTCAGTCTCGCTCTTAACGCCACACACAACAGGCACGGCCATCCAATCTTGTGCAAACTTGGCATACACGTCTAGCATCTTCTTTGCCTCCTCTTCGGCCTCCTCACGCGTTGCATGCGCCGTGTGTCCTTCTTGCCAAAGGAACTCGGAAGTGCGAAGGAAGGGACGTGTGCGCATCTCCCAACGCATAACGTTGCACCATTGGTTGCACATTAGGGGCAGATCGCGCCAAGAGTGTATCCAGTTTTTATACGTGTTCCAAATGATGGTTTCGGATGTGGGGCGTATGATAAGTTCTTCATCGAGCTTGGCCGAGGGGTCTACTTCAACGCTGTTCCCATCCTCGGATGCACGCAGGCGGTAGTGCGTTACCACAGCGCACTCTTTGGCGAACCCCTTTACGTGTTCGGCCTCACGCGAGAAGAACGACTTTGGAATCAAGAGTGGGAAGTAGGCGTTTTGTGCTCCCGTCTCCTTAAACATGCGGTCAAGCTGTTGTTGCATCTTTTCCCAGATGGCATAACCATAGGGTTTGATAACCATACATCCTCTCACGGCGGACTGTTCCGCCAAGTCGGCTTTCACAACCAAGTCGTTAAACCACTGACTATAATTGTCGGCACGCTTGGTTAAATCTTTTAGTTCTATTGCCATTTATCTTTCGTGTTATTTCTTTTCAGCCTACAAAGTTACGCTAAAATGCTTAAAGCGCAAAATGTATGGGCAAAGTTTAGGTGGGCAGAACGAAACAAGTGCTACGACATTTGCCGTCCACTAGTTTTTGCCGTGTCGCCAAATGCTGATTGTCTTGCGCCACAAGATGGCGAAATTGATACCCGTAACAAAGAGAAACAACGCCAAACCAATACCCAAGGTGGGTGCCACTCCCGTAGAAGGGAGGTCGGGGAAAAGTGTTTCCACGATGTCTATGTAGTAACCTCGTATTATAAGAAGGAGCGAGAAACTTGCAACAAGCACTGCAAAGTTAAGAACAAGGGTAAGCATCTGGTAAGGCAACGCCACGCGCGAAGGACTATAACCAATGAGCAAGAGGTTTTGTAGCTTGGTGGTGTTTTTCTGCACAAGCAGATAGATGCTCAACAACAGCACATAAAAGCTTAGTGCGGAAATAACCACACCTACACCCATAACCAACGTAACCATGAGTTTGAGGAAGTAAGTGGTTTTCTCGGCATCGAGATTGTTATCTTCCAATTCGTAGTTATGGTCTTCGAGATAGGTCCCGATACGCTGGTCGGCAGGATTGGTAACGTCTAATATAAGTCGCGACGGAGGCATCTCGCTATCGGGCGAGAAGTGGCTGTTGCTCCATGTCATGAACGATTGGGGAACAAGAATGGTGTTAAGCTTAGACGAAAAGCCGATGACTTTTCCCCTGAAATAACCTTGTCCGCCCTTGCCTTGCACCTGAATGTGCAAGTCTATCATACCTACAAGCCCTTCGTTTATTTTAGGCAACGAATGGTTTTGGGCGAAACCGAAGTTGTACATGGCGATATAACTTCGCGGAAGGATAACCGGCACCAAGCTATCGCCTGGCGTATAGTGCCAATTATCGAGCGAAACATCAACGAATGGGTCGGGAACGCTTTCGAAAAACAATTCAGAGTTAAGTATCTTCATGCCGCTAACGTCCATCGTTGCCTCTGCCTTGTATGCCGTAGAGGTGAACTGGCCCACGCCTTTAATGAAAGGTTGGGCTTGAAGGTCGGCTATCTCGTCTTTCGAGAAACCCGAATGCTGCTGCCCCAAGGCGTTAGCCATGCCAATTTTCTTGCTCACCACAAGGTAATCGGCCTTTAAGAAACTGTCATTAGCCGTAAATATGGGCAAGATGTCACAATATAGCTGGTAGCCAAGCAGCACAATGGTCATGCCGAAGAGGTTGGCGAAGAAGAAACCAACGAACTGTGGCCAACTGATATGTTGGCGAAGTAATTTCCAAACCAGTTTCATAGTTTCAGAATTTTATCGTATTGCAAGCCAGGATGCTTGCCAATGCTTGTTACTATCAGTGCCGCCCCTTGCGATTTAGCCTCGGCTGCCATCAGTTCGCCAAGCGTGTCGGCATTAAGATCGTCGAGATGACTAATGGGTTCGTCGGCTAAGAGGAAGTCGAAAGGCTGCACCAGGGCGCGAAGTGTGGCCACGCGTTGTTGCTGTCCGAAAGACATCTGCCCCACCCTCGCATTTATCTTGTCGGCAATTCCTAGCTGTTCGAACCACGCACGTATCTCGGTTTCGGTCTTAAAATGGGTAAGTTGGTTCTTCAACATCACGTTCTCCAAAGCCGTTAGTTCGGGAAACAGCCGCAATTCTTGGAACAACATACTTACGTTTCGTTGGCGAACGTTCACCCAATCGGCTGTGGAGAGCAGGCTGATATCCGTTTCGTCGAACTTCACCACGCCTTCGTAATCTTGCCGATAACCCAAAATATAGCTGCAAAAAGTGCTTTTTCCAAGGCCGCTTTGGGCCTCAACAAGGTAGAATTTACCTTTTTCGAACCTAAGATTGGGCTGTTGCCACACATCCGATTGCAGGTCATTGCGTTGCAAGAACACGTGCGGCGTAACTTGTTCAAAGCTAATACTGTTCATCATTCTAATACATAAACGATTGTGTTTACCCCTCCCAAATAACTTTTCACTATGTCTAAGCTATTGGCCTTGATGCCCCTTATGCCGGCCAAGGCGTCTAGGTTGAAGACTAGGGCAAGCCGTTTCCCGCGTATTTCGTTAGACACGCTTGGCGATACTTGGCCGTTGGCCGTAGCCGAAACGGGTTGTTGAAAAGGCGGATGAGGCAAACAATAGAAACTGCTGTCGGGTTTTAACCCGAAATAGTATTTGTAACTGCCGTTGTCGAACACGTAAGCGCGAGGGCCAGCATCGTAAATGGTAGAGCCTGGCGGACAAGAACGTTTCCAATAACCTACATCCATCAGCCAATTGGTGGCCTTTACCTGAGCTTTCATCGAGAGGTTGGCTTGTCCGCTGGCATAAGTGGAGGTAGAAATGATGATGTTTCCGTCGACACTTCGGATGATGTTATCCATGTCGATGGCCGTGTTCAGTCCTGTAAGCAGTGTAGACAACACAACATTATCTTGCACAATGCCCAACAATTTGTCGCCTTCCATGTTGGCAAAAAGGGTGAGTGCGGCTGGCGAAGTAGCGTCTTTCAAAAAGCTTTCGCCAATGGGACGATAGGCATTGGCTACTCGTTTCAAGGATTCGTCAATCGTTTGGTTGTACGAAAAGGTTTCGCCTTTCATCAAAAGAGCGTTTCCCGAAAAATGCAAACCTGCCTTCAACACCACTTGCGATAGGTTTACGCGCTTTGGTAGGCCCAAAGTAAAGGGCAACGCAACGTTTTCGGGCAGTGCATCAAGTCGCGCAACAAGGGCCATAGGCGCATCAATGGCGTCTACCGAGGCTAACAAAGGCAATTGGCGGTCTTCTTTTTTGGGGTCGATGTTGAGCAACTTGGCCATACGCAACTGTAAGTCGGGCTGCACGGCAAGCGGTTGCGGCCCCATCACCAGCAGGGCATCGTCGTTAAAACCCACAGCCCAAACGTTGTTAACGGTATAAAATTGGCATCCTTTGCGTTCTTTTCCTGCCACTGCCGTTCCCTTTTGCACAAGCGCATCAAAGGTGGCAGCAAGTTTAGAAACGTCGTCTACCTTCGCGCAAAGCCCGAAATTCATGTCGGCCGCCTCAAAAAGATACAGCTTTGAAGATAGGTCTATTCCGCAATCGGCCACGTTGTTGTCTGCCCCAATAAATGTTTTCAGGATGTTTTCTGCCTTCAAGTCCTTACCCAACTTGGGCGCATCTATCGCCATAACAGCCATGCTGCTTTTGGGTATAGACTGTACATAATTGGCTTTCGAGCACGAAACCAACAGCACAACCAGCGAGAACAACACTCCTATAATATCTTTCATCTTATCGTTTATTTCCTAAATGCAAGTTGAGCAATCATTGTTGCGGCCAGGGCAGCAGTCTCTGTCCGCAGTCGGCTTTGGCCAAGCGAAACGGAAACATACCCTTTATTCATGGCCAAACGCACTTCATCAATGGAAAAGTCGCCCTCTGGCCCGATGAGTATGGTTACTTCCTCATCGCCGTTTAGCTGCAACAACTCGCCATACAAGTCTTTTTTATCAATCTCGGCATAGCAATGGGCGATGTATTTGGCTCCCTTTCGTGGCTGTTTCACAAAGTTTTCGAAAGGTTGGAGGTCGTTCAACAGCGGTTTCCAAGCCTTTCTGCTTTGCTTAACAGCGGCAACAACAATCTTATCCAGCCTTTCTAACTTAACGTTTCTACGTTCGGAGAAGGCGCAATTAAGCAACGAGAACTCGTCAATACCTATCTCCGTGGCCTTTTCCAAGGTCCATTCCACCCTGTCTATAACCTTTGTTGGAGCCATTGCCACGGCTATTCGGCCGTTCCATGTCTTTTCTTGTGGCAGCCGTTCCACAATGTCGTAAAGACATCTGCCCTTTGTTACGAGGGTGAGTTGCGCCTTGAAGAAACAGCCGGCACCGTCTGTTAGAAACACTTCGTCGCCACTTTCCAAGCGCAACACCCTTGAAGCGTGTGCCGCTTCCTCGGCAGGCAACTCGTTAGAACGTGCTGCATCGGGTACATAGAAATAGCGCGTTTCCTTCATTTTTGCTTGTCTTTCCTCCGTTTTATTTCTTCGCTGATGCGCGATGCCAGTTCGTAGTTCTCGTCTTTAATGGCTTTGGCAAGGGCATCTTCTATCATTTTGTTGTCCAGTATGTTTATCGGGAGCGACGCACCCGTAGCGTTCTTGTTGAAAGCTGTACCCTGGCGCGCCATCAGAGAGGTCTCTATATATATAGGTATGTTGCCAATGACAGAAAGCAACACGGCATCGCTGGCCCTAAGCTTTATGGGTTCGAGGGTTAAGGTGTTGTAAAGCAACACCCGATATTGGCCATCAATGATGTCGTCGATGATTATTTCGAAGTCTACATCGGTGTGCGAGCGCACCAATTGCCACAAAACTTCGGGCAACAGCATCTTGGTGATGGGCAAATGGTTAAGCCGCAGACCCAGTTGTTCTTTCATTTCCCTGTCGCAAGGGATGAGCAACTCCATCGTTTGAGCCTCATCAGTGAGTGCAAGTAAGCCAAGACGCTCGTTACCAACTATCTCGGCAACATTGTTGAATATTAGTCTTATCTTCGATTTCATTTTTTGTCTATTCCCTTAGGGCGGAAAACCAAGGCAAAAGCCACACCCACAACCAGGGCGTATGCGGCAAATACATACCAGCAAGTTTGCCAATCGGTCACTCCGTCTACGGTAAAATGGTTAACAATGGCTTGTGCGCTCAGCGTGCCAACCGTTGCGCCAATGCCGTTAGTCATCAACATAAACAGGCCTTGCGCACTAGAACGCATGTGCGCATCGGTGGATTTGTCTACGAACAATGAACCAGAGATGTTGAAAAAGTCGAATGCCACTCCGTAAACAATCATCGAAAGTACGAAGAGCCATACGCCATTGCCAGGATTACCCAAGCCAAACAGTCCGAAACGGAGTACCCATGCGAACATGGCGATGAGCATAACGTTCTTTATTCCGAAACGTTTCATGAAGAAGGGAATGAGCAAAATACAGCAGGTTTCGCTGATTTGCGACAGCGAAATAAGTATGTTGGCATGGTTTACACCAAAGGTGTCGGCATATTCGGGTATGCTTTCGAAACTTGTTATAAAGGGATTGGCAAAGCCATTGGTGATTTGCAAGCTGACGCCCAGCAGCATGGAGAAGAAAAAGAAGATGGCCATCTTTTTCTGTTTGAACAGCGAGAAGGCGCGCAACCCCAGCTGGTCGGCAATGCTTTTACGCTCGGAGCCACTCGATGTGGGACATGTGGGCAACGTAAAGCTATATAAAAAGAGGATGATGCTGAATATTCCGGACACCACGAATTGGTTTTGGTTGGGCTGGAACCCCATCAAATCAACAAACCACATCGTGCAAATAAATCCGATTGTGCCAAAAACGCGTATCGGCGGGAAGTCTTTCACGGTGTCCATGCCTGCTTGGTTCAGCCCCGTATAAGCCACAGAGTTGCTCAAAGCCAACGTGGGCATATAGAAAGCTACGCTTAAACTGTAAAGGGGAAATATCATTGAACCGGCGAAAGTGCCTGCAACGGAGGCACCATCTGCCACTTCGCCCATAGCCACAAAGCCGTAATAAGCTGTGGCAAACATGAAGAGGGCGGCCAACAAATGGCATAAGCCCAGCAATCGTTGGGCAGGCACCCAGCGGTCGGCCACTATACCCATGATGGCAGGCATGAAAATAGATACAATACCCTGCACGGCATAGAACCAACCAATTTGGTCGGCCATTCCGATTTTTACCAAATAAGTTCCCATTGAGGTGAGATAAGCTCCCCAAACAGCAAATTCGAGGAAGTTCATCAGCGACAAGCGTATTTTCAGATTCATGATAGTAAGTATTTTCATACAAAGTTATGAATTAATGTTGAGATACAACAAACTTGAACTCTTTTTTTTAGGATGGCTCAAAAAAATACCTTTCATGGGCTATTCAGGCCTTATCCAAACATATTCGGTGCGCTTTATTTAAGGCGTAAAGTGAACGATTTGCATTTGCAGGATGGACGAAATTTATGCGCCTACCAAACGAAAGCGAACTGAAAATCTTGCCCAATACAATATAATAGCTCCAAGATGTGAAGTTATCAGAATTTATAACTAACTTTGCAAGGTGTCGGAATGCCAAGCCATGCCTCGCTTTCTGCGTTAAGACAAGCGACGTTTCTGACAAGTGGATACAGGGGATAACCCATTATCCTCCAAGCCCCAACATTATTAGAAGAACAAAACATCCGCTAATTTAAGATAAACAACCCATGCAAATGCTACTCATCATCGACCCCAACAACGACTTTGCCGACAGCCGCGGCAGTCTTTACGTGCCCAATGCCGACAAAGCTTTAAAGGCCATTGCCCATTATATTGAGGAAAATAACCCGGAGGGCATCGCTATATCGCAAGACACACACCGACGTTACCACGTAGGACACTGCGCCTACTGGCAGGGCGAAGGCGTGAAACCTTTTGCCAACGTGCGCTCTGAAGACGTGGAGCAAGGCGTTATCTCACCCACATTCGCCACCAAAGAGCAGGTTTTGAACTATCTCCGAGCAATGGAAAGCAAAGGAAGGGTGCACACGTTGTGGCCCGAACATTGCCTGATAGGTTCGTGGGGATGGGCATTCCCCGACGTTTTGGTACAAGCCGTGAATGCTTGGGACAACTTACACCACGGCCAACGCCCACTACACGTTTACCAAAAGGGCGAGTATGCCGACGCAGAGATGTTTTCTATCTTCTCGTACGTAAACGAACGCACGCCCAACGAACACGGAAAGCAAGTTCTAGACCAGCTAGCGCAATACGACGAGGTAGTTGTATGCGGCTTTGCAAAGGACTATTGCGTGGCCGAATCGGTGAAAGACATGCGCAACGACCCACGTTTTGAAGGCAAACTACGCTTTTTCGATGCAGGAATGGCGGCCATCAATCCCCAATCAGACAATCTCTCCATCTACGAAGACTGCCTAAACACGTTCGGCGCAAAGACAATTTAAAGCCAAAACAAAAACGGCTTTGAGATGATTGTGCATAAGATGGTGTTGTTAGCAACTGCCTTCTAAGCAGCGAACAGCGGCACACGCGCGCCAACAAAAGAGGTTCGTAGCGGCACTACAAGATACTTGTACGAACACTACAAGGTACTTTGTACTGACACTACAAGGTGATTGTACGGGCACTACAAGGCTCTTGTACGAACACTACAAGACGCTTGTACGGACGCTACAAGGCACTTTGTACAGTCACCACAACAAGCTTGTACACACGAGTTGCCAGCAAAATGCTGGTAGACAAGTTGCTAAAACCAATTCTTTTTAACAATAAAGCACGTAGTAGGCCCTAAGAGGAAACAGGTTATGCACAAATGTGGGGTGTCGTATAACTCGTTCAAACCAACACGAAACGCCACCTTACAAGTGCAATTTGTAAGCAAAAACGTTACACAAGATTTGACTATAACGGCGAAAAGTAGTAACTTTGCCTAATGATATTCTACTTCTCGGCCACGGGCAACACCCGTTGGGCCGCTCAACAGCTATCGGAAAAGACAGGCGAACGCCTTATTTTCATCCCCGATGCAATGGAAGGACAATGCCATTACACGCTTGCAGCTGGCGAGCGCATTGGCTTTTGCTTTCCCGTACATGCTTGGCGTCCTCCCGTTTTGGTACGTCGGTTTATCGAAAAGCTAAGCATTGCTAACGCCGAGGGCCATTATTGTTTCGCACTTTGTACGGCTGGCGACACCACGGGCGAGAGTATGCGCATTTTTCGCCATGCCCTGGCGCAACGTTCGCTGCACTTAGATGCGGTGTTTTCGCTGCTCATGCCAGAGAGTTACGTGGGGTTGCCCTTCATGGATGTAGACACCATCGAGAAAGAAAGGGAGAAAAAGAATCAGGCCAAGATACACCTAACGAGCATCGTTGCACAGATTAACGAGGCAGAAAAGGTGGAAAAAGAGCCCAACGTGGGTCGCTGGCCGCGCATAAACAGCCGTGTTATCGGCGAGTTTTTCGAACGAAAGCTCGTCAACGACAAGGCCTTTCGGGTTGAAACTAACCGCTGCGTGCGTTGCGGAGTATGTGCCGAGGTGTGTCCAACAGCCGACATCGAGGGCGGAAAGGGACAAGAGCCAACGTGGAAACACAATGGCAGCTGTCTTACTTGCTTTGCTTGCTACCACCACTGTCCACAACATGCCATAGAGTTTGGCAGACAAACCAAGAAGAAAGGGCAATACTGGTATGGTAGAAACCAATTGTAACTAATACCATATAACTATAAAAAGAATTAGAAAATGAAGAAAACGGTACTTATTCTCATCACATTGTTGTGCCATTTGGCAAGCCATGCCTCCAAAGGATGGCCCTACCCCATCACTGTTAGCCAGCCAGACGGCACCCAACTCACCGTTCGCATCAACGGAGATGCCGACTTTAACTGGGTTTCCACACTCGACGGCGTGGTTCTTAAACAAGAGGGGAACGGCTATTACGTTGCCAACATTGATACAAATGGCATGCTTTCATCGTCGGGAACGTTGGCTCACGATGCCGACAAACGCAGTTACGCCGAACAATCACTATGCAAGAAACAAGACGTTAAGGCTTTTCTTACCGTTAACACTCGTCCAGAACGCCTAGCTGCCACACGCGGATTTGGCGGCAATGGCTCAACAAGTTTCTTCCCCCATACAGGCTCGCCACGCGCCATTGTGTTGCTCGTGCAGTTCGCCAACAGGCCATTCAAGGTTCAACCACGCAAGGCTTTCAACCAATACCTTAATAGTATGGCCGACAAGCACCAAGACTTTGGAAACGCAGAAGACCGCAACACAGGTAGCGTTAAGAAGTATTTCAGCGACATGAGCGGCGGAAAGTTCAAGCCACAATTCGACCTTTATGGTCCAATAACCATGCCCAAGAATGTAGCTTATTACGGCGAAGGCAGTTCTTCGATGGAAAGATACCGTGAATTAGTATATGATGCTTGTACCATGATGGACGATTCGCTAGACTTTTCAATGTATGATGCCGATAAAGACGGTAATGTAGACCTAGTTTATATCATATATGCAGGCTATGGCGAAAGCGTTTCGAGCATCGAATCTACGCTTTGGCCGAAGGCATTTGTTTGCGGAACAGATATTAAGAAAGACGGGAAATATGTGCGTTTGGCCGGTATAAGCAACGAATTAAATGGCCGTCCAGATGGGAAATACTCTTCAACTAGCGGCCTACTCATCAATGGCGTGGGACTTTTCTGCCACGAATTTTCGCATTGCATGGGCCTACCCGACTTCTACCCAACAGTAAGTCCACAATGGACTACTGCCAATGGCAAACAAGATTTCGATGCCTACGACAACCAAGGCATGGAAGAATGGGACGTGATGGACAATGGTATATACCTTTATAATGGCTACTCGCCCACGGCTTACACCGCATGGGAACGCGAAAAGATGGGTTGGTTAACTATCGAAACACTTACCAGGGAAGGTAAAGTGGAGTTGAAAAGCATCGACCAAGGCGGAAAGGCTTATCGAATTAAGAATGATAAGAATACCAGCGGCAACGAATATTACATTGTTGAGAATATCCAAGCAAAAGGATGGAACTATAAGTTACCTGCATCGGGTATGATGGTGAGCCACGTAGAGTACGTACCGTGGGCCTTCTCTGTGTTTCATGGAGGCGACAACTCGGTGAACAACATCAAGAAACACCCCCGAATGACCATCGTTCCTGCCGACGGTTACTTGCCGTCTTCGTATAGAAAGGTGTCAGACAACAGCAATCTTACCGCGCCTTACATGAAGAAAAAGCAATACGACGAACAGCTTGCTGGCGACCTTTACCCTGGTAAGAATAACATTAATCGACTTACCGATGCCCAAAACATGGTGAACTATGCACCGTGGACGGGTGGAATGCTTAACAAACCCATCTATAACATCGCATTAAAAAACGGTATTGTTACCTTCGATTTCCTTAAAGACCAAACGTCTACTGGCATCGAACTGCCCGAAAGTGCCACAGACAGCAGCAACGAAGAAAAGATTTACACCATCGACGGCCGCTATGTGGGCACCAATCTCAACGCTTTGCCCAAGGGCGTATATATAAAAGGTAAGAAGAAAGTGGTGGTTAGTAGGTGAGTTTATAAGCTGATGAGTTTATGAGTTTGTGAGCAAGTAAGTTTATGAGTTTATGAG
>NZ_KV815079.1:106078-111476 GCF_001814145.1 Prevotella sp. HMSC073D09
GTTTATGAGCAAGTAAGTTTATAAGTTTATGAGCAAGTAAGTTTATAAGCTTATGAGCTGGTAAGGTTGTGAGTTTGTAAGCTGGTGAGTTTATGAGCAAGTAAGTTTATAAGTTTATGAGCTGGTGAGGTTATGAGTTTGTAAGCTGGTGAGTTTATGAGCAAGAAAGTTTATGAGTTAACCAGCCACACCTAAGCCATTACCACTAACAAACAAACATAACAAAGGCGTCTGAACCTGCGCGAAGTGCGAACTAACGCATACACATCGCAGGCTCAGACGCCTTTATTTCCGGTCGGCCTTAGCCAATAACCTTAAACTTGGCAAACTTCAAGAGCAGTTTTTTTGAGCCAGCATGCTTAAAGTTAACTGTCATACGAGCGTTTTCGCCCGTTTCTTCAAGCCTTTCAATCGTGCCAATACCAAATCTTTCGTGTTCGATAACACAGCCCTCAACAATCTCCTTGCCCCCTGCATCGTACATCACTTCCGCAGATGCAGAGCCAGACGACGAATGAGAAATGGCCTCGGACACCTTTTTTAGGTTCGCACCACTAGCAGCAAGCCTCTTTTTAAAGCCTTCTGACAGCGGGTCTACCGCAGGTTCGGGTTTCCTTGGTCGCGTTGGGTTGGGTATTGGGTCGGCCATGAACTGGCTCGCAACGGGCCGTGAGTTAAGAAAACGCGGGTTATCAAAACGCTCTTCACGCGTTTCCCTTGTATTCCGCCCCCCATTATAGCGTGCCGAAGGCAGTTCGTCTGACAACAAACTGCGCTCCAACCGCGGCTTAGAGAAGTCGGACATAGGGTTCTGAACATTCAATAAGCTAGGGTCGATGTCGCGAATAAAGCGACTGGGCGTGTCGAACTCCATTCGTCCAAAGCGATAACGGTTCTTGGCACACGTCAATATACAATGCCTTTCGGCACGAGTGATGGCCACATAAAGCAGTCGACGTTCTTCTTCAAGCTGTCGAGGCGAGTCGGTAGACCGCGGACTTGGGAAGATATTCTCCTCCAATCCCACGACAAACACCGTAGGGAACTCCAACCCCTTGGCCGAATGGACGGTCATTAACACCACCCTACTCTCGTCGTCGCCCTCACTATCAAGGTCAGAAAGTAACGAAACCTCTTGTAAATAGTCGTTTAAGAACACCTCGCCTTCGTTCCCTTCTTCGCGCCTAATGTCTACAAACTCCCTTAGTCCGCCCACAAACTCCTGCAAGTTTTCTTGTCGCGTAAGGCTATCGGCATCGTTCGCGGCGTATAGGTCGGCCTGAATGCCACTCTCTTTGATGATTTTCATCCCCAATTCGTAGGCATCCAAGGTTGCAAGTTCGGCCACAAAGGTATTCACCATGTCGCGAAACTTCTGCAACTTGGTCCATGTCCCCTTGTTCACATCAAGCTGATAGTGGGCAGGATTGGACAATATCTCCCAACAGCTCACTCCGTTTTGCAGTGCCGCCATTGTAACTTTGGCCAGCGTGGTGTTTCCAATTCCACGGGCAGGATAGTTCACGATGCGCTTAAAAGCCTCCTCATCGTCAACGTTCATCACCAGTCTGAAATAGGCGATAATGTCTTTTATCTCCTTCCTTTGGTAAAAACTCAATCCTCCGTAGATGCGGTATGGGATGCTTTGTCGGCGTAACTCTTCCTCGAACGAGCGGCTTTGCGAATTTGTTCGGTACAATATGGCAAAGTCGCTATACGCCCCTTGCTCGTCGTTCATGATGCGTTTGATGTCGTTACACACCACCAACGCCTCTTCCTTATCCGAATAAACGGGTTTCAGCATTAACTTCTCGCCCGCATCATTCTCACTAAACACATCTTTCTTTATCTGCCTTTGGTTATGGCTGATAAGGCTGTTGGCTGCCTTCACGATGTTTTGTGTGGAGCGATAATTTTGTTCCAACTTGAAAAGACGCGTCTCTGGAAACTGCTGTTGAAAGTCTAATATGTTGTCGATGTCGGCACCTCGAAATCCATAAATGCTCTGTGCATCGTCGCCCACCACGCAGATTCGGCGGTGTTCTTTCGTCAACAACGTCACAATAAGTTGCTGAACATGGTTAGTGTCTTGGTACTCGTCTACCAACACATATTGGAAACGCCCTGCATACTCCTTTCTCACATCCTCGTGTTCGGCAAATAGTCGGTAAGTAAGCACCAACAAGTCGTCGAAATCCATAGCGTTAGCCAGACGACAACGCTGCATATAAGCGGCATACACCTTGTGCAAAGCCGACATGTGTTCGCGTGCATCGCGCATCATCAGCTCTGCATTGGCTGCATAAGCGTCGGGAAGGATAAAGTGATTCTTAGCCATTGATATGCGCGCATGCACCGTTGCAGGCTTATACACCTTATCGTCTAGCTGCATTTCCTTACAGATAGTTTTGATAAGCGAGCGCGAATCCGTTTCATCGTAGATGGTGAAGTTCGACGAGAAACCTATCCGAGGGGCCTCAACGCGTAATATTCGCGAGAAGATAGAATGGAAAGTACCCATAAAAAGGTGCTTGGCCCCATCGTGTCCAACAAGGTTTCCAATGCGCGCCTTCATCTCGTTGGCCGCCTTATTGGTGAAAGTAAGCGCCAATATGTTCCACGGTTTCAGTCCCTGTTGCAACAAATAGGCAATCTTAAAGGTAAGAACGCGCGTCTTACCAGAACCTGCACCGGCGATAACCAGCTGCGGGCCATCGGTATATACCACCGCCTCGCGCTGGCTTTCGTTTAGTTTATCGAGCAAATTCTCCATCTTTGGTTTGTTGTATGGGCTGTCTACCCTACTTATTTCTTCTTCCGATACACGCCACCACTGGCAGTATTGGGGTTATAGTCTTCACCTTCCTTGGGGAACGAAGGCATAAAGCGCATGTTCTTCATAATCTGCCTTTGCCTTTTGCGTATGTAAGGCGAAGGATATTTGGAACTAAACACTCGCGGATTGGGCAGTGTGGCGGCGATAAGGGCACACTGAGCGCGACTAAGATTGCCGGCTGTGGTGCCGAAGTTGTATTCGGCCACAGCATCCGCACCATAGATGCCGTCGCCCATCTCGATAGAGTTGAGGTACACCTCCATAATGCGTTGCTTGCTCCACATCAGCTCGATAAGTGCCGTGAAGTACATTTCAAAGCCCTTCCTTATCCACGAACGGCCTGGCCATAGAAACACATTCTTGGCCGTTTGCTGACTAATTGTGCTGGCACCCATTTTCTTTCCGCCCCTCATGTTTTGCTTGGCAGCTTTCTGAATGGCCGCAAAGTCGAATCCGTGGTGCAACAAGAAACGCTGGTCTTCACTTCCCATCACGGCCACAGGCAGATGTGGCGAAATCTTTTCTATCGAAACCCAGTGGTGGTGCATGGTAAGGCTTTTGCCATCGAGCAGTTGTTCGCCACAACGGATGAACATCAATGGTGTGAAAAACACGGGAACGAAACGCAACACCACCACCGAAAGGATGGTAGAGCCGAAAAACAGGGCGGCCGTCCACCGCAAAACCTTAAATATTTTCTTTTTCATTAGATTCATTTCAATAAACGTTTAAAGTGGTTCTAACAATTACCCTTGTTGGCTTTTCAGGTTTTATTTGGGCGGATTTCGCTTGTATTTTGAGGGAGCATAGTGGCTTATGCGACCGCAAAGGCCTGTGAAAGATGCCAAATAAAATCAAAAAGACAGCAAATAGCGTTGCTTGAAGTGTGATTGAATGACGGCGTGGAATTTTTAGAACCAGCCTTTTAGTGTGTTCCATCGGCCACTTGTGTTAGATTTGCCTCATACTGTTGTTTACTTGTCGCCCTTGGTAAAGCCGAAAGGCACGAAAGAAAAGACGCCATCGCCCACAACATGTTGGCCAATGCAACTTTTCTTTCGCGCCTTTTAGCTTTTTATGGCTTTGGCGCAGGCCTTACTTCAACGTTCCGTTGTTGGCAGCGTCAATCATAGCCTTGCTAGCATAGAGGTAAACTTCTACGCGACGGTTCTGCTGTCTGCCGCTAGCCGTAGAGTTGCTGGCAACGGGGTCAGAACTTCCCTTGCCTTCAACCTTTTGGAATTGGCTGCGTGGAACACCACAATTGGCGAGATAGTTAACAACGCTCTGTGCGCGACTGTTGCTCAAAGGGATATTGATGCCATCGTTACCCGTATTGTCGGTGTGGCCATAGATGTCCACATGGCAGTCCCTATTCTCTTTAAGCACCTGCGAGAACTTAGCCAACTCGTTTTTCGAAGATTGGTTAAGTGTAGCCTTATTGGTGGCAAAAAGAATACCAGAGTCGAATGTCACCTTCACGGCTTTTAGTCCGTTGGCATCGGTAACCTCCTCTACCTTGGCGTTCTTCACTTGTTCGGCGGTACGTTTAGCCACCTTATCCATGTGCTTACCAATCATCGAGCCAGTGGCTGCACCAACAGTTGCACCAACAACGGCACCAACAGCTGTGTTACCTGCTACCTTACCAATTACTGCACCTAAGAGTGCTCCGCCGCCAGTACCGATAAGGGTACCTGTTCCTTGCTTGGTTTTACAGCCGAACACTAACACGAGACACATCAATAGTGTCAAAACTTTCATCTTCTTCATAAATCTCTAACTATGTTTTCTAATGTTATTCGTACTGCAAAGATACGCCTTTTTATTCTCTTGTTGCGCAATTGGCAACATTTTTTATAGAAATAGTCAAATGGGTTGAATAGAATAAAGAAGTGGATAGCTTGGTTTGACTGAAAATTGCTGGATTTATAAGCTCGTGTAGGCACTTATCTGTCTAAGGAAGTCGTCTTGACTTTTAATGGTTCTATAACTTGGGTGGAGTTTGTTTTCTTTGTGTGGTAAAACCAAGATAAGCATTCTGCTCATGCACAAAGTACTAGACGAGGATACGATAAAAACCTGAAATATTGCCCCAAGTTGTCTGTGGCAAAACGTGGTTATGTTTCAGAAGGCGACTTGGCGGAAGTTATTCCATGCGTTCTCTACGAGTTGAAAGCCTGGCTGTCAATGGCAGATTACTTCTGCTTTTCCATTATATCGTCTTGGTTGGTCGTGAGGAACATCCCCACAACCGCTCGCGCTGGCCGTTGCAAGCCTACATGTTTTCTGTGTCGTTGCCCACTCGCGCGTGTTTACAGCATAATTCTTTTTGTATAGTTTTTAGTAGTAAATTTAACATTATGAGTGCCTTTTCATCCACCAATCGCCCACTTTGCCACAAAAACTCGATTCTCGCGAAGGTTTGTATTGATGCAAAATAGGGTTAGCATGTGCATACGGCAAAATGAATTTTTATTTGAAAAGGCCACCATTTGCACCTATTTCGGAGCTATTTGCAGCAAAAAGGAGTGCGTTTTGCCGCTAAATGGAGTGCGTTTT
>NZ_KV815079.1:111576-112247 GCF_001814145.1 Prevotella sp. HMSC073D09
TTGGTGCTAAACGCAAGGCGTTTTGGTGCTAAATACAAGGTGTTTTGGTGCTAAATGCGAGACAAAAAGCATAAACATCCACAGCAATTGTATAAACAAAACCTTTAAGAGCCATGAAATACATGGCTGAAAAGGGCAAAATAACGGTTAAAAAGTAGGGTTTTAGGGGCTAAAAGTGGCAAATTGGGGTTGAAAAAATACGAGCCAGCAACCAAAATAGAAAGGCAAAATGGTGCAAAATGCAGGTTATAGGCTTAAAAATAGACAACCCCCAAGGCGTGAAAAGCGAAAAACAGTGACCTTTTACCTACTTTTCAACCAACATTCTCGCTAGAATGGAGCGAAATTCAGAGCGGTATTGTAAAATTAAAGATAAAGATTTAAGTTTTTGAGTTGATGGGTTTATAAGTTTGTGAGTTGGTGAGCTTGTGAGTTTTTGAGTTGGTGAGTTGGTGAGTTGGTGAGTTGGTGAGCTTGTGAGTTTTTGAGCTTGTGAGTTTCTGAGCTTGTGAGTTTGTGAGTTTTTGAGTTGGTGAGTTGGTGAGTTGGTGAGTTTTTGAGCTTGGGAGTTCTTGAGTTGGTGAGTTGGTCAGTTTTTGAGCTTGGGAGTTCTTGAGCTTGGGAATTGATGAGTTGATGAGCTTGTGAGTTTTTGAGCTTGTGAGTTTCTG
>NZ_KV815079.1:112347-128040 GCF_001814145.1 Prevotella sp. HMSC073D09
AGCTTGTGAGTTTTTGAGCTTGTGAGTTTCTGAGTTTCTGAGTTTCTGAGTTATTGTGTTTTGAGTTATTGAGTTTTGAGCTTTTGAGTTTGCGAGTTAATTAGTTGGTGAACTGGTGGGTTGATGTCTTCGGGAGCTATTGGCCCTTAGTGAGTTTATAAGTCAGTGAATTGACTTGTTCTGCACTACGCTCACTTTGTTGAAATATTAAAAGTCAAGGCGACTTCGATATTTTTTTGCAAACAATGCCATAATAAGCAATAAAAAGATTACTTTTGCAAGTCCACAAACACATAATTAAAAACATTACAACATGAACATAAAGCATTTACGCAGGGCTACCACTGCCCTATTGGTTGCCTTTTCGCTGTGGAGCAACACTGCAAAGGCACAACAATCTACGGAAGTAGACTATGATGCGAAATACGCTACCGAACTTGTGAAACCCGGAACGGTTGCTCCCAACTTCGAATTATCATCACCCGATGGCAAGAAAGTAACTCTCAGTCAGTTTAAAGGCAAATATGTGGTGTTGGACTTTTGGGCATCGTGGTGTCCCGACTGCCGCAAAGACGCGCCCAACATTGTTGACATGTACAACAGGTTTAAAGATAAGGGAGTGGCCTTCGTGGGCATTTCGTTCGATGTCGATGCTGCCTTGTGGAAGGCTGCCATCGAGAAATATGGCATGAACTATGCCCATGCCAGTGAGTTAAAGAAGATGCGCGAGGCCAATATATCAAAGACCTATGGCGTAAAGTGGATTCCATCGATGGTACTTGTAGACCCCGAAGGCAAAGTGGTGATGGGAACTGTGCTTTGGAAGAAACTAGAAAGAAAACTAGAACAACTATTTCGATAAGCAACTGGCCACTATCCTAAGCGAACAATGGCCTTGAAAACGTGCCATTGAGCCAACTCGCTAACCGAACGAAATAGCTAACACAAAGGCCTTATAGCTGCTTGCAAGCATGGCGAATGGCTGGCACAACGCAGATGGAATACATGCCAACGCCCCTACCCTACGTGCATCTGCAAGCGAGCATCAAGGCAAAACCCTTTTTAAAAGTATTAATAATGAACCAACAGAACCAATCAGTTAAAACATCAAGAATTAAAAAAATCGCATTTGTTTTTATGTCAATTTGGAGTACAATATTCGGTGCTTGCGCACAAAGCCAATACGCCAACGTAGACGTTGAGGGTTTCGAACAAGCCATTAAGAACGACTCTGCACAAGTTCTAGACGTTCGCACACAAGAAGAGTTTGCAGAAAGTCATATTAAAGGGGCCGTTTTGGTAGACGTTTTCAGCCCTAACTTCTTGGCCGATGCCGAAAGTAAACTGCAAAAAGATCGCCCCGTGGCCGTTTATTGCCGTAGCGGAAGGCGCAGCGCAACAGCTGCCAAGCAGCTAAGTGCCAAAGGCTATAAGGTGATAAACCTTGAAGGCGGCATCTTGGCTTGGATTGGCAAGCGCAAAGAAACAGTGAGATAAGCGGCCTACGCCATATTTTAATCTCAAGTAAACGCATAAGGATTTCTCCGTGCCACATGGCCGTGAGAAATCCTTTATTTGTATATCTAACCCTAGTAGTTTGCTAACTTGGCCATTCGCTAACAGGTAAACTTGGGCACTCGCCAACAGGTAAACTCGTCAACAGGTCTGACTCTAAGCCTAAATCTACTTTACGCGCCTTTGGTTGTTGTTGCTGAATGGTGTTGCCCTAAACCCTCTTACTTCACTTCCTCAACAATCGTCTTTACGCCCTTTATCTTTTCGCCAGCCACATCAGCAAGCAAACGCTTTACTTTATTTCTACTAACGGCCACGTAAGCGTAACGCTCCTTTACGTCAATACGGCCAATGTCGTCGTTGTTAAGGTGCCCTTTCTTGCAGAGAAAGCCCAAGATGTCGCCTTTGCTAATCTTGTCTTTCTTACCCTTACCTATATATAAGGTGGCCATCCGCGGCATTTGTGCCTTATCATTAACAGTGGGAAGGGCGAAAGGATGCACCTCGCTGTCTACGTATTCGGGTATTCGTTCGCCTTCCGAAAGGATGAAATACCCATTGCCTAGCTTATCCCAACGAGCCGTTCGCCCGATGCGGTGGGTGTAAGCATCGGCTGTTTCGGGCAAATGGTAATGCACAATGTGTTGCACATCGTCGATATCAAGCCCTCGCGACGCCAAGTCGGTGCATACAAGCACATTGGCACTGCCGTTGGCAAAGCGATAAAGTGCGGCCTCACGAGCATCTTGTTCTAGTCCGCCATGAAAAAGACTGGTTACAAATCCTTGTTCAACCAAAAAGGCATTGGTACGCTCCACGCTTTCGCGATGATTTAGAAAAACAATGGTGCTTTCGCCGTTGAAAGCCAACAAAAGCCGATGTAGGGTATCGAGTTTGTCTTTCGAGTCGCTCTTTACTTCGTACACGGCAATACGTTGCTTAACTTTCTCGGCCTCGCCAACAAAGTCTACGCATTGAAGTTTGGCACTCTCTACAAACAAGGGAATGCGCGGCGAGTTGGTGGCCGACAGCAGTACTCGCCTTTGCACCTGCTGGAGTGAGGCCAATGCCGTTCGCATCTCGTTTTCAAAACCCATATCTAGGCACTTGTCGAACTCGTCGATAATCAGCAGACGCACATCGTCGGCAGAGATATTGCCCTTAGCAAGATGGTCGTTCAAACGTCCTGGCGTGGCGAAAATCACTTGTGGACGTAGCTGTTTCAAAGCGCGATGCTCTTCCATAGCCGTTCGTCCGCCATAACAAGCCATGCCACGCACTGCCCCCACAGCGGCCAGCACCTGCTGCGACTGCAAAGCCAGTTCGCGTCCGGGTACAATTACCACGGCCTGAACATTGTCGTTCTCTGGGTTTATCATCTCTACAAGGGGCAAAAGGTAAGCAAGTGTCTTGCCCGTACCTGTGGGCGAGAGCACCACCACATCGCCCTTGCCAGCCAGCATGGCTGTGGCTGTGGCCTTTTGCATGTCGTTAAGGCTTTCGACACCTAGTTTACGAAAGGCTTTAGCCAAGTCTATATGGTTCATCGTTATGAGTTTATGAGTGTGTGAATGTGTAAGTTCTATTTTGCCGCCTTCATCAAGTTGTCCATCTCTTCAAACTCTTTACCCATGTTCAAGTTGAGGTAAATGGTGTAAAGCGGCAACAGCCAACGGCTCTGATCGTTTGGAGCCATGCGACGATACTGCTCCATATAAGGCAGTGCACCACGATAACTTGCCGCCACTTTCTTTTTCAGGTCGCGCGATGTTCGAGCCGTTTTCTCCTCTTCAACGGCACGGTTAAAGTAGGCCAAGCCAGCGTTGAGGTACACTTCGGGCAGGTCCTTATGTTTGGCAATGATGCTATCGCATAGGGAAATACAGCCATTATAGTCGCCAAGGTTCAAGAGAATGGTGCTCTTGGCCACACGCAACCAAAGGTGTTCGGGCATGGCTTGCATGGCCTGGTCTACATAGGCTTTGGCCGAAGACCAGTTGTTGTCTTTGGAATAATGCTCGATTAGACGTGTGTAAAAATATGTTTGCGTGGGATAATCCTGAAAACCTTCTTTCAATACGGCCATATACTTGTCGGTATCGTTCTGCGATTGATACACATCGGCAAGGTATTGCAACAGGTATTCGTAGCGTTCCTTGTCTTTTTGAGCCAAGGGAAGATAGCGCAAAGCCAATTCGGGCTTGTGCAACTTGTAGCCACAATATACCGAGAAGAACGCTGCGCGTGGCAGTTGGCTGTCGGTATTGAGTATGTCGTAACCTGTAAAGATGGGCATCTTGGCACAATCTATGTAGAGCGAGAAGAAGGAATAAGCCTTGTCGTACATCTTCTTGCTCATGAAATAAGTGCCACCATAGAATAAGTTTGCCTTATAAGTGAAAAACTCGTCGGCGTGTTTCTTTCGATATTTCAGCTTGCTTGCGTCGCCATTGGCATTGGCCAACTCCACCGAGTCGATGCTTTCGAGCGTTAAGCACATCTTCTTTGTAAGGTTGTACATGGTTACGGTGTCGGCCGACTGCTGCAAATACAATCGTTCGTTACCCTGTTCGTATTGCTTTTTGATAACATCGAAAAGCAGCAACCATATCTTAATTTCTTTTCGATTGTCGGGTTTGGCCAGCACATCGTTCATGATGCGTTCGGCCTTATCTAACTCTTTTCCCGTTTTTAGGGACGCTTTCACCTGTGCCAAGTCCTTTTTCAACGAAGCGGAACTGGCCAAAGTGAGAAACGAAAACAACAATATAAAGTAAAATCTGTTCATTCAGATAAATCTATTTTTACGCCTCTTGGTGATACGGCAGCGAATGTTCACGACTTTTTTTCATGCCCGAACGAACAATGAAAAGCATAGTTGAACAAACGCAAAGCACAGAACCAAAGCCCCCAAGGCCGCGGTTCTGTGCTTTTTCATACTACTTTTTATTACTTGTTAAGCAATGATTCGAGGTCCTTGGTGCGTTGGTCGGCAGCACCATAGTTAACATAATAGCACTGGTAGAGCGGGTAGCTCCAATTGGCTTTCTCGCGATTGGGGTCCAACTCCTTGGCTTTCTCCAAATAGCCCATCGACTCTTTGTAGAGAACTTTTTGTGCAGGCACGTCGTTATTGATGGCGGCAGCCTTAGAGTTGATACAGAAACCGAGGTAGGTAAGCACGATAACGTTCTTGTCGTCTAAGGCAATAGCCTTCTTAAACGAGGCGATAGCATCGTCCCATTGGCTTGCGTTCATTTCAGCTTGCCCCTTCAAAGTCCATGCCATAGCGCTGTTGGGGTCGGCTGCCAAACGGCTGTCGATGAGTTTCTTCATGTCGTCCTTCATGTTCAAGCTGGTGTACATGTTGGCCAATGTACCCATAATCATGTCGTTAGAGGGGTCTTTGGCATAGTATTCTTTCAGCTTGTTGACATAACCCAGCGAGTCTTCCTTGGTTTTGAGCTGCTGTTGGGCGATGTAGAACTTCAAACCCAGCGCGTCTTTATAGTCGTCCTTATTGTCGCCCGCATACTTCAAGGCCACATCCAGATACTTATCGGCAGTTGCATAGTCCTTGTCTTGGATGGCATAACGTGCAGCAAAGCCAGCTACCTGCCCCACATACTGGTCGGGTTGCTTGTTAGACATGTCGGCAAATAGGGGCGTATCGGCCGTAGCAGTGTACAATCCCCAGAACTTCAACACGCCAGCATTGTTGTTTTTCTGTGCAGCATCTTGTCCTGCGTTAACCAAATAAACGCGCAAGTTGTACAAGCGGTTTTGGTTAGAGCTGTGGAACTTGGGCTTTACTTTGCCCTTTTCGTTGGGCATTTGGTCGTACTTTTCGCACTCAATGGCGTTGGTCAGCGCATCGGCAAGGGCGTTGTAAAAGCCCAGCGTGTCGTAAGCCTCAACCTTTCCTTGCTTAAACTGCTCAGCCATTTGGTTGGCGGTAATAACGCTCTGCTCCTTGTTTATCTTCTCAAACGAAAGATCAACAAGCTTGTTGTAGGCCTTTGCCTTATCGGCATCGCTCATGCTAGAAAGGTTGGCCTTTACCAACGCTTGCGCATCGGCGTAGTTTTTGGCCTTCAACACCTCCTTCACGGCATCTTGGGCGAACGCCACAGACGATGCAGCAAGCATCAGGGCGAACATCATAACTTTTCTCATAACTGTAATTTTTTAAGATTTAACGATAGTCTATCTCTATTGTGGCGAGGCGCAATGAGTGTTTTCAACTCCCCATCAGCCCTTGCCAAGACTGCCATATGGCAAGCCTTTTGGCGCGTTGGTGCGGTATCTGCCGTATGAGAACAACAAACAGAACCGCACCGAGCAGCCGTCTCTAAGCCTTATTCTGTGGCGTCGGCCTCCACTTCCGCCCCTCCGTCGGCATCATTGCCTTGGATTTGTGCATCGTTGTTGGCGTTTGCCTCACCTTGTTCAGCCGTGTTCATCGCCTCGTTATTGGGATGTTCCTCATCGTTTTCGTTCAAGTCGTCCTCCTTATCGGATGTCTTTACCTTGCAAACGCTGGCAATAACGTCGTTCTTCTTGCTCAGATTGATGAGTCGAACACCTTGCGTGGCACGTCCCATAACACGGAAATTGGCCACAGCTAGCCTAATGGCGATACCACTCTTGTTGATAATCATCAGGTCGTTATCGTCGGTAACGTTCTTAATCGCCACCAACTTGCCCGTCTTATCAGTGATGTTGAGGGTCTTCACGCCCTTTCCGCCACGGTTGGTTTGTCGGTAGTCAGACACGATCGAGCGTTTTCCGTAGCCCGTTTCGCTCACAACCATCACCGTTTCGGTTTCTGGATTGTTCACCACAATCATGCCAACCACGGCATCGTCGCCGCCATCCAGACGCATACCGCGTACACCTGTGGCCGTTCTTCCCATGGTTCTAACGGTGTTTTCGTCGAAGTACACAGCACGACCATTGCGGTTTGCCATAATCAGCTGGTTCTTTCCGTTGGTCAGGCGTACGTCTACCACCTCGTCGCCTTCGGCAATGGTGATGGCGTTTACGCCGTTAGTGCGCGGACGCGAGTAAGCTTCAAGACTTGTTTTCTTCACCGTACCGTTCTTCGTAGCGAACACGATGAAGTGGTTCTTGATGAAATCGACATCGTTGAGACCCTTAACGCGGAGGAAGGCGTTCACAGAATCGTCGGCGTCTATGTTCAACAAGTTCTGTATGGCACGCCCCTTTGAAGTCTTATCCCCTTCGGGTATTTCATAGCACTTCAACCAATGGCAGCGTCCTTTCTTGGTAAAGAAGAGCATCGTTTGGTGCATCGTGGCCGGATAGATGTACTCCGTAAAGTCTTTATCGCGCGTGTTGGCCCCTTTGCTGCCCACACCGCCTCGCGCTTGCTCGTGAAACTCGGAGAGCGGCGTGCGCTTGATGTAGCCCAAATGACTAACGGTGATAACCACGGGGTCGTTGGGATAGAAGTCTTCTGCATTGAACTCGTGTTCGTCGGGGATGATTTCTGTGCGCCTTTCGTCGCCAAACTTCTCCTTAACCTCCTCCAATTCGGCCTTCATCACACGCTTGCACTCTTCTGGATCGTCTAAAATAAGCTGCAATCGGGCGATAAGCTCTTCCAATTCTTGATATTCTGCGTGCAATTGTTCGATACGCAAGCCCGTTAGTTGCGACAAGCGCATGTCTACGATGGCTTTACTTTGCAGTTCATCAAGCTCGAAACGTTTCTCCAAATTGCGCTGTGCCTCCGACGGAGTTTTGCTCTTGCGAATGATTTGCACCACTTCGTCGATGTTGTCGCAGGCAATGATGAGTCCTTCCAGAATGTGGGCGCGCTCTTGCGCTTTCTTCAAGTCGAACTTGGTGCGGCGAATGGTAACGTCGTGACGATGCTCTACAAAGTATTTCACACATTCTTTAAGCGTGAGCAAGCGTGGACGACCCTTCACCAACGCAATGTTGTTCACCGAGAACGAGCTTTGCAGCTGCGTCATCTTAAACAATTTGTTCAGCACCACGTTGGCGTTGGCGTCGCGTTTCACGTCTACCACGATACGCATACCCTGTCTTCCCGACTCGTCGTTGGCGTTGGAGATGCCCTCCAAGCGGCCTTCTTTCACCAAGTCGGCGATGTTTTCGATGAGTTGCGCCTTGTTTACGCCGTATGGTATTTCGCTAATCACAATCTTATCGTGACTTTCGTCGCTCTCAATCTCGGCCTTAGCACGCAGCACGATACGCCCGCGCCCCGTTTCGTAAGCGTCTTTCACGCCCTGCAAGCCATAGATATAAGCGCCCGTGGGGAAGTCGGGTGCCTTGATATGCTGCATCAGTCCCTCCGTATCAATGTCAGGATTGTCGATATAAGCACAACAACCGTCCAGTACTTCGACCAAATTGTGGGTTGGCATGTTGGTAGCCATACCCACGGCGATACCGTTACCACCATTAACGAGCAGGTTTGGTATCTTGGTTGGCATCACTTGGGGTTCTTGTAGCGTGGCATCGAAGTTCTCTTCCATGTCCACGGTGTCCTTTTCAAGGTCGTCCATGATGCGTTCGCCCAACTTCGAGAGCCTACATTCGGTGTAACGCATGGCCGCAGCCGAGTCTCCGTCAACACTTCCGAAGTTTCCTTGACCGTCTACCAAGGTGTAGCGCATGTTCCAATCTTGTGCCAAGCGCACCAATGCGCCGTACACCGAGGAGTCGCCGTGCGGGTGATACTTACCCAAAACATCGCCCACCACGCGCGCACATTTCTTATATGGCTTGTCGCTGGTGTTTCCCAGCCCCAGCATTCCATACAAAATGCGCCTGTGAACGGGTTTAAAGCCGTCGCGCACATCGGGTAACGCACGCGCAACAATAACCGACATACTATAATCAATGTACGAAGACTTCATTTCTTCTTCGATATTGATCTTGATTATCCTGTCTTGATCGATTGTTTGATTTTCGTCCATCTAATCTATTGTGATTTTATTGAATATTCGTTCTAAGGCCATTTCCTTTCGATTTAAGGCCTTTTTCTCCACGATTTACAAGGTGCTAAGTTACGATATTTTTCTCATTCGGTAAAACAAAAACCGCTAAAATACGCCAAAAAGCACTATAACACTGTTCAATTAAAGGTGTAAAGTGGGCAAAAAGGCTGTTTAATGGCCAATGAACACGGGCGTTTCAAGTGCGCAAGAAACCTTATGGCGTGGCGATTGGGCCGTTCGTACCCTACCCTTTCATCACAAAAGCACACTATGCCCAAGTTTTTCATCCTGAATGCGGTTGTTCGCGCCCTACCCTTTCATCACAAAAGCACGCTATGACCTGGTATTTCATCCCGAATGCGGTTGTTCGTGTCCTACTCTTTCGTTGTTCGCGCCCTACTCTTTCGTAGTTTCCGCCCTACCCTTTCATTACGAAAGCACGAAAACAAACCGCAAAGAGGCGTACAGCTCGATGGCCAAAATATAGATAAGCCATAGCGGAAGGGTGTAAGCAATGCCCGCAACAAGACAGTCGCACACCTCTTCGAGCGAACGCAAACGCGAACTTACCACCCCGAACGACACACTAATAAAGCATACCGAAAGGCAAACCATGAGGAAAAAGCTTTTTGAAAAGCTACTGGGATATAGGTTTCCCGTTACCCCAAGCAAAACGGCGTGGGGCAAAACTGTGAGCAAAAGCATCAACACCACAATCACCAACAGTTCGGCTAAGGCCACCATCAGCCCGAAATGGTCCCAAAAAGACATGGCTTTCCGCTTGCGCGGCACATCGAGAATGCCGCAAAATCGCACCGAACCATAGGCCATACTGCCCAGCAGGAGCCAAACCAAACCCCGCCCCGCAAGGTTATCACCGAAGTTTCCCACCATCCATCTGATGCCTTCTGCACTTAAAAGCGAGCGTATAGGAAGTTCTGGGTTCACGGCTTTGAATATCCACGAACCCAACACGGCAACTAATTGCAACACACCTAACGCCAGTGCGAGCCGTGCGGTGTACTTTCCCGTTCGCCGATGGCAAACCATCTTGTGCTTACCCATTATCTGGAACAAGGTTATCTATATCAAGTATATGCAGTTCGATGGCTCTTACCACCAGTCGCGTGGCGTTAACGCCCATCCCGCCATTACCATTTGGGAAGAGTTTATTTACCAATTCGTTTTGTCTTTTCTCCAAACTCTTTACGCCAAAAGGCATTCCTCGCAGGTTGGTTATTTGTTCTTTGGTGTAACCCAAAGCCAAATGGCGCAAGAAACGCTCGTCGTACTCGTCTATCTCGTAAGTGATAAAAGCCTCTTGCCTAAAAATTTGGTTGCTCACCACGCGCTTGAACTTCTCCACAATCTTTTCGAGAATGGGCTGATTAAACACCAATCGCTTGCCATTCATCACGCTGGCCACGTCGCCCCGCGTAAGCAATTCGCCGCTTTTGAGTATAATTCCATCACACCCAGCGTCGAGAACGTCGAGCCACAGTTTCTCATTAAGTATCTCGCCCGTAAAGATAAGCACCTTAACCTTGGGAAATTGCTCCTTGGTGTGCCTGCAAATCTCTACGCCGATGGTGGTAGAACCGCCCAAACCGAGGTCTAGCAGCACCAGGTCGGGCAGCTCTTGTTTCAGCAATTTCCAATACGCCGGCTCGTTATCTGCCGTCCCGATGATGGTAGCCTCCGGTATTTCGTTTCTGAATATGCCTTCCGTGCCCTTCAATTCTAAGGGAACGTCCTCCACGATTATCACTTTAAATTTGTCCATGTCTTTTGTGGTTGTTTGATGTTTAGTGTTTATGCCTGCGTTGTTTTGGGCAGGGTTATCGCGATATGTGTCTTGTTTTCGATGTTCGATGCAAACACGCCGCAGCCCCTAGCGTTGGTAAACTCGCCCGTGTCGCGTACGATTTGCCTACACAGATAAAACTGCAAGTTGGGCGTTGTGGGTGTGAACAATTCTCTACACTGTTCGTCGGTGTACATCACACTGGGCAGTTCGAGGTCTATTTCCACGTATCTCGTCCCCTTGTCTTTTACTACCAGTGCAACCGAATGGCCCTCGAAGAGGCCGGCGAGGATGCTGAACAGGTAGCGCAAGAGGTCTTCGTCGCCCAGGATATGCCGCCCCTCACCTACACCGTCTTCGCTTGTGTGAGGCAAGACATCGAGCAGTTTTTTAAGCGGTACAGGCCTGTACGAGTAGCGTAAGTCGTCGACAAGGCGCATCGCCTGGGCACTCAACAGCATGTACAACTCCTTATAATAGTCCACCAACTCGTTCATGTCGTGCAAATCTTCGCCGCCGTTCTCAATCAGTTGCCTAATGCGCGAGGGATAATACATCGTCTCGTGTTTCAGTGCACTAAGGCAATTGTCCAGCACGCTGTTGTTAACGTGCAGCTTATCGTTCTCTATCTCCACTCGGCGCAGTTCGTCTTCGGCCATTTCTATGCTCTCTTCGCGCGCCTTCTCCATCTCTACGCTTTTCTGCAACACCTCGCTTATCTGGCTTACCACCTCGTTAAGCGACTTAAACTGCACCGTTTCGCCGCCATGCCTGTCTATCGACTTGATGATACGTGCTATGGCGTCGAGTTTGGCTTGTGCCTCTTCGGTGTTCATCAACACCTTATTTATATCCTCAACCCTTTCCACATAGATGCGATAGGCTACGTAATGGCGATAGAACAGCACATAATAGGCAGGGATGATAAGCAGCAAAAGCAAGACAAGCACAACGATGCTGATGGTTTTGTTGGCCTTCGATTGCTGCATGCCCACCACGTAAGCATCGAGCGTATTGTCGGCCGAAAGGGCCTTAAAAAGCTTCGTGTACACCTCGTTGTTATAACGATACAGGTCCCATTCGTGCAAGGCCAATGCCGCGATGGCACTTTCGTTGCGTATGTCGAGTATGATGCTGAAATTGGTTTCCAAGCTATCGTTCAGCCATTGTATCTCTGCTGGCTTGTCCACCGCTTTCGAATAAGTCACCATCAGGTCTTTCCCGTGCGGAGCTTTCAGCCGATATAGGTCATTAAGTTTTCCTATACAGCTGTCGGCATACTGCAAGGTCTTGGCATATCGGCCGTTAACGTTGGCAAAATAGGCACTGTCGGCGTATGCGTTAGCACGTTTAAGCAATTTTCCTTCGGGGGTATAAGCCGATATGCGGTCTAGAATTTTACTTCGGTTGCCATGCACGCTGTCTCTTGCAGTCGCGGCATGAACCTGCATTCCCCCACACAACGCCACCACAACAGCAAGCATGCGCACCACTCTGGGCAGCCTAAAACAGAACACGCTGCCCTTACCCTTTTCGCTTTCAACCGAAATGGAGCAGCCGCTAAATATCCTACTTACCTTTTTATACTTGTCGATAATGCCCTTACAGTTGAGCAATCCGAAACCATGCGACGTCTGCACATCGGCCGAAGACGAGTTTACCACCTTGCGTTCGAACAAGTGTGCCCGTTCTTCTTCGGTCATTCCCACGCCAGTGTCGGCAATCACGATGTCTACATAGCCCTCCTCTTCGGCAACACGTGCGCTAAGTGTAACCTTTCCATTTCTTTTCGTAAACTTGCGCGCATTGTCTATCAGCGTGTTAATCATAAAGAGTGTAAGCGTGCGGTCGGCCTTCACAACCTCGGTTGTAGGCTCCACCACCAGCCTTACCCCCTTGTGTTCAAATCCCATTCGGCTTTTACCAACGATGTCGAAGAGCGGTTGCAGCGCCACACTTTCCACGTGCAGGCTCAGTTCTCCTTGTCTCATCTGTATCCATTGGGTCAGAATGGCATTGTATTCTTTTATCTTGTCGGTCAGTTCCTTCACATAGTCCAGCCGCTCTTGCCTAATTTTTTCGGGTTCTTGCACTGCGTTCAGCCGATGAATTTCGTGTCGCATCCGGTCGATAAAGGGCACCACCGAGTTCACCAACGACACCTTGGCGCGCTGTTCGATGTTCTTCTTCTTGTTCTCCACCACATGCCGTTTGCCAATCTCCTGCTCTTCGTGCAGTTCTTCGTAGCGGTCGTTTTGCTCTTCAACGTGCTGTGCGTTCACCTTTTCCCACTGCCGCAGGGGTTCGAGCATCTTCTCTGGCGAATACTTTGCGGCCTGCCTTGCACGCAAGGAGTTGAAGAAATAGAGCAAAAGTATAACCAACACGATGGCCACCCCCACATACACAAGCATCATGTTAAGCTGTTTCGACGAGTTTTCAAGCTGTTCGGCTCGCGCCTCTTGTTGCTTGTCTTGTCGGGTTTGTCGCTGTATGTCGAGATAAACGTTGCGGTTCACGTCGCTTTGGCTTTTCATGTTCATGGCCGAATACACCAAGCTGAGCTGTTCGCAGATAGACGACACCAGATCGGGGGCTTTTCTTATGGCAGGGTTTCGGTACAGGGCATTTTGCAAACAGAAAAGGGCCGATTTGTAATCTTTCAGTGCCCAGTAACAAGAGGCCAGCGTACGGTATGCACCAGCCGTTTGATAAACGTTGCCATAGCTGGAAAACATCACCAACGCCCTCTGTGCCAAGTTGCCTGCCAGCAAACTGTCGGGCATGTCGTCGGTGTTAAGTATGGTAATGGCCGTTGCATTATCTCGCAACAATTGGCGCCGCTGTTGCTTGTCTATTAAGTGTTCACTTATGGCTTGCAGCGAATTGGCCTCCCAATAAGGATAATTGCTTTGTATGGCAAGCCCATAACAGCGAAACAAGAAGTCGAACTCTTGCTGCGATATGGCCTCCTTTGTGGGTGCCGTTATTAGTCCGCCTGCTCCCACATTATACATATAGCTCAACCATTGCGCCGTATCTTGTTGTATATCGCCGTTGGGCTTGATGTTTTCTTGTTCGGCAATGGCCCTATCGGGCAAGCCGATGTAGTAAAAATACACCGATGCCACGATATAAAGTTCGGTTTCGGCGTATATCATTCGCTTGCGCAGTCGCGGCGAAAGGTTGTAGGCCTCTTCCTTAATGCGCTTTAATCGGCGTAATGCACTTTCGCGATAATTATAGAAATCTTTGTTGCGCGACTGCCTTTGGCAAAGCCGCATCAGCTGCACATCGGCCACAAGCAGTTCCACTTGGTTGTCGGTGATGTCTTTCACATCGTTAAGCAGTTTCGATGCCGTTTCGAACTCCATCTTAGATATGCGCACGAAAGCCATATTGTTCAAAGCCTCGGCTCGCCCGGCGGCATAGTTTCCCGACACGTTCAAAGCGCGTTGGGCATAGGCTGCCGTGGAATCGAGATTGCGATAGTGAAAGGCATAGGCCATACTGTTGAGCCTATCTGCCTCGGCAACATTCTTGTCGCCACAAGCAAAAAGGCCCAACACCCACAGGCAAACCAAAAGATGCCTGACGACAAGCGCCATGCGCCGATGTTGGAAAAGCAAACTGATAGCCTATATATTTACGGTTACGCATGCAAATATATAGAAATATTTTCGGAAAACGCAACGCTAGGCGAAAATAGTTGCGTTTCCAAGTTTTTGTACAACTAAGTTTATAGGCTTTTATCGCAAGCCATTCCAGGGTTTAAGCCCTAGGCACTTATGAACGAATGAACTTACAAAGCAATGAAATGAAAAGCTTACTGGCACAAGACTAACGGGCATAAAGACTAAAATACAGATGACTTAACGCCTTAAAACCATGCGCTTTATAGACGACAAGGCACTTTAATCCTTAATATGTGTTAAATTTATTATTGCCATGTCTCAATAAAATAAAACACCCAAATATATTTCGTAACTTTGCACCTGTTTTAGTCCGTGGAGGCTTAAAAAAGTGTCGGAACGAGTCTGAACGCCTCGCGGAAAACCGTTTTACAAACATTATAATGTACGCAATTGTAGAAATTAACGGTCAGCAGTTTAAGGTAGAACAGGGTATGAAACTCTATGTTCACCACATTAAAGATGTGGAGGCCGGCAAAACTGTTGAGTTTGACAAGGTGCTGCTTGTAGACAAAGAAGGAGCAGTAACCGTTGGCGCACCCACCGTTGAAGGTGCGAAAGTAGTAGTAGAAGTAGTGAACCCCCTTGTAAAAGGTGACAAGGTCATCGTTTTCAAGATGAAACGCCGCAAAGACTATCGCAAGAAGAATGGTCATCGCGCTCAGTTCACGCAAGTAGAAGTTAAACAAGTAATCGCTTAAACGCAGGAGGAATTAAGAATGGCACATAAAAAAGGTGTTGGTAGTTCTAAGAACGGACGCGAATCAGCTTCACAAAGACTTGGCGTTAAGATTTATGGCGGACAAAAGGTTACTGCTGGCAACATCATCGTTCGTCAGCGTGGCACGAAACACAACCCCGGCAAGAACGTGGGCATCGGTAAAGACGATACGCTCTTCGCACTTATCGACGGCGTTGTGAACTTTCGCAAGAGCCGCAAGGACAAAAGCTATGTTTCTGTAGTACCGGAAGCTGAGGCATAAATAAACAATTACACTTATTCCAAACAAACAACAGAATCCCAACCATAGCAATATGGTTGGGATTTCTGCTTTATATAAGGTAATGAAGAAATACAAAGGAATTGTTTTAGAAAATGCGATGAGTTTTAGATTTAGCCTCCTACTACGCATGTTTGCTTAGCAAACACCCTCCACACTTTGCTATCCGTTTGGGATAAATGCCATTTCTATATACCAAGGTTATGATTGGCCAACTTGGCTACTTGCCAGTTAGCAAACCTTTCAACTTGTACACTTGCCAATTCATTGGCAGTTGAAATAGTCCTCTTGTTAAGTTGTAAACCCATTAACTCATAAACTTGTAAATTAGCTAAGGGGAAAAGAAGACTGCACCTATCAACTGTTCAACTCATTTTCTTGGTAATTTGTCTACTCGTTTACTTGTCTACTCGTCAACTTTTCACCTTTAATTTGTCTTATTTTCCGCACAGATTTTAACATTATGAGTGCCCTTTTTGCTCACCAGTTGCTCACCTTGCCGCAAAAAATCGATTCTCGCGAAGGTTTGTTTTGCAAAAGGGGGTTGCATATAAATGCTAGCAATATGAATATTCATTACACATAACCGCAATTTGCACTAGTTTTTGGGCTATTTGCTGCAAAATGCGGTGCAATATGCCGCAAAACGCACTGCATTTTGGTGCTAAACGCAGTGCGTTTTGGTG
>NZ_KV815079.1:128140-148327 GCF_001814145.1 Prevotella sp. HMSC073D09
GCTAAACGCAGTGCGTTTTGGTGCTAAATGCAAGTCGTTTTGGTGCTAAATGCAATGCAAAATGCCGCTAACTGCGAGACAAAAAGCATAAAAATACACATCAAATGATAGACAAAACCTTCTAGAACCATTAAAAACAGGACTCAAAAGGGGCAAAACAGCCATTAAAAAGTGGGATTTTAGGGGCGAAAAGCGGGTAATTGGACTTGAAAATTTCGAGTTGCCGACCAAACTAGAAAGGTAAAGTGGTGCTAAACGCATGCAACATCTCCAAAATTTGACAAAAACAAAAACGTGTAAGGCTGCAATTTGCAGCAAATTGCTTGATTAGATACCCTTATTTTCGCTAGAAGGGGGTGGCGAAGAGAACGTGTTTTGTAAAATATTTTGTAAGTTTTTAAGTTTTTAAGTTGGTGGGTTTGTGAGTTTGTGAGGTGATGGGTTTGGGAGGTTATGAGGTTATGAGGTTAAGAGTTTGTGAGCTGACGAGGTTGTGATTGTTCAGTTGGTGAGTTCGTAAGGTTGTGAGTTGATAAGTTGATAAGTTGGTGAGTTGGTGAGTTGGTGAGTTGGTGAGTTCGTAGGGTTGTGAGCTGATGAGGTTGTGAGCTGATGAGGTTGTGAGTTTATGAGTTAAAGCGTTAATGAGTATGGGTATTAACTTGGTGAGTCGACAAACTGGTGCGTTTTTTGAAGCATTAGAAATGATTTAGGGGACGCAAGCCCTACTGCCTACGTCCCCTAAAACGGCCTTAATTCTTAGATGTAGCCTTTGGTTTCTTCAATTCAAGCTTAGGAATTTTTATCTTCTGGCCCTCTTTCAGTTCCTTCACATTTCCGTTAACGGCCTCAATGTAGCACTCCATACCAGGCCCTAACATGCTTTTGCTTAACGAATAAAGCGTTTGACCTTTGGTAACCGTTACCACATGGGCAATGCCCACAATCTTATAAGCACCCGTTCTCACACGAGCGTCTTTCTCGTATTGTTTGTAGTTTTGGCTTTCGTCTGTGTTGGCCTTAGCCTTTTCTTGCTTTGGTGCAGGTTTATCCGCCGTTTTTTCGGCAGGTTTCTTATTCTCGGCAGTTGTTGCAGCGGCCTTCTTATCGTCTGCTTTCTCCGCCTTTTTCTCAGCATTTTGTGCTATCTTCGCCTCGCTAGCTGCCAAATCGGCTTTGGTTTGGGCATCTATTAGCCTGTTTATCGAGTCTTCGCGTGCCGAATCGGTAGGTGAAAGCGGCTGTTCGGATGCCTTTGAATCAGAAGGTTTAGAGGTATTCAATAGCGTTTCGAGGTGCGATATGCGGTTGTCTTTCAGCTGCATTTGGTTCAATAGGTACCAAGCCACACCGCCAACAACTACAATAATGCCAACAACACAGGCCACAATAAACCTTCTGCGCTTTCTTCTGCGTTCCTCTTCTTCCCATTCGTCCTCTTCGTATTCACACGAGTTTTCATCTGTTTCGTCGTCTTCGTCAGAGTCCTCTTCATCAGATTGAAGTTCGGTTTCCACATCCGAGTTGTCGGCGTTGTTGTTTTCCGCGTCTTCTGATGTTGGTTCATCTTCTGTTTCAGCGTTCTCATCAACAAGCGTTTGGCTTTCAACAACAGACACCGCACAAGCCGCTTGTACAGGTTCGCACTCGCTATCGTCGTGGGTATCGGTTGCTACAATGTCCTTGTCGGCATCAACCGTATCTTTTTCTTTCGCGGGTTCGTCTTCCACGTCATCGTATGTTTCCTCCGCATCGCTTACCTCTGCGCTTTCTACAACATCCATTTCGGGAGCTTCAGGCGTTTCGTCAGCCTGCTCAGAAAGCACCTCAACCGATTGGGTTTGTGGCAGTGTTTCTTCCGTTTCCGCATCAGAAAGGAAGTCGGGCACGTCTGTTTTGGTTTCAATGGCAGTTTCCTCCACCGCTAATTCAGCATGCTGAACAACACTTTGTTCAGGTTCGTCCTGCTTTTCGCCACCGTTAAGTAAGCGCAACTGGTCGGCAGTGAGGGTAAGTTGGCTTATTGCATTCACTGCGTTTTCGGCCGTAGCAGTTGGCAGTTGGTCGCCATTAAGTGCCGAAAGCTGTTGCATCGTAAGTACATGGCTCCTTTCGGGAGCTTTGACAACCGGCACTTCCGTTTCGTTAACCACTTCCGTGGGTGTGCTAGCCAATGCGTCGGCAGCTTGGTTCACTGCTACTTCAATCTTAGAAGGCGGCAAAGTAGAGGTGGGTGTCGCCTCCGCACCGTCCGAACTGTCGTTCAAGGGCGCGAGTTCTGCGTCTGATGTCGTCTCCGTCCAGTCCATTCGTTCCAACTCTTTCAAGTCAACACCATCGTTTATAACCACCGTATCGAATTGTGCAAAGGGCTTGTTCACCAAATCTTTCATGGTGCTGTCGGGCGTAAATGATATTTTGTCGCGCCCATCAATGATTATCGGCTCGCCCGTGTTAACGTCAACGCTCTTACGCGCGCTAACGCTCATCACCTTAAACGTGCCAAGCCCTTTTAGCTTAACCTGCTTATCATCGTTCAATCCCACGTTAAGCGTATCGAACATTGTTGCCACAAAGTTCTCGGCCTCTTTCAAAGAAAGCTTGTTTTTGTTGACAAGAGCCATTGCCAACTCGCGGATACCAACTCTGTTATTCATCTTCACCTCCATTTTTGAGACGTTCCTTAATGGAAGCCGTGGGCCTAAAATTCAACACGAGTTTAGGTGGAACTAGCATGCGCTGCTGGGTGGCCGGGTTGACCACCACGCGTTCGAGTCGTTTTTTCACTTCGAATGTGCCGAATCCAGGTATCGAAACGACGTCGCCCTCGTCGAAACGTACAGCCATTTCGTCGATGACGTTGCGCACTAAGGTTTGGGTTACGTTCTGCGTATAGCCCGTTTGTTGCGCTAGTTCGGTTATAAACTCTTTGTTGTTCATTCTATTTCACCATATAAGTCAAATTCTTCACTGTCGGTGATGCGCACGTTATAGAAACTTCCAACGCGCAATTTCACCGTTGCTGGGATAAGCACTTCGGGGTCTACCTCTGGCGAAGACCATTCCGTTCTCCCTATATAGTAGTCGCCTTCCTTTCTGTCGATAATTACTCGGAGCGTTTTACCCACCTTTTGGGCCTCTACCTCCGCACTGATGTCCTGTTGCAGGGCCATCAGTTGGTCCAGTCGGCGTTGTTTCACTTCGTCTGGTATGTCGTCTTCGTAATGTTTTGCGCTATAAGTACCTTCTTCTTCCGAGTAGGCAAAGGCGCCCATGCGTTCGAAACGCGCCCATTTCACGAAGTCGAGCAACTCGTTAAAGTCGTCTTCCGTTTCTCCCGGAAATCCCACCATCAACGTTGTGCGTAGGTGAATGCCGGGTATTTCTTCGCGAATGCGCTTTATCAGTTCCATCGTTTGCGCCTTGGTTACATGCCGGTGCATGCGTGTAAGCATGTTGTCGGATATGTGTTGCAGGGCGATGTCGATGTATTTGCACACGTTTGGCTTGTTCTTGATGACTTGGAGCAGGCTGTGGGGGAACTGATTGGGGTAGGCATAGTGCAGCCTAATCCACTCCACGCCCTCGATGTCGGCCATTTCGCTAATCAAATCGGTTATCTGGCGTTGCCCATCAAGGTCTACACCGTAATAGGTAAGCTCTTGGGCAATGATTTGAAACTCTTTTACGCCCTGCGAAACCAAGCTGCGCACCTCTTCAAGAATTTCTTCTTTGGGGCGGCTTACGTGCTTGCCCGTGATAAGCGGTATGGCACAATAGGCACAACTGCGGTCGCAACCTTCGCTAATTTTGAGGTAGGCATAATGGCGGGGCGTGGTAATGCTGCGCGTTCCGTTGCACGATGCGATGACACCCTTTCCTAAATCTTTAAGCAAGTTTTTGTAATTGAACTTGCCGTAGAACTTATCCACCTGCGGTATTTCCTGTTCCAACTCCTTTTGGTAGCGTTGCGACAGGCAACCCATCACGTAAAGCTGCTTTAAACGCCCTTCTTCTTTGGCTTGTGCAAACTCTAAGATGGTGTTGATGCTCTCTTCTTTTGCACTTTCTATGAAACCACATGTGTTGATAACAACTATTTCTCCATTCGGTTTTTTGCTGTCGTGCACGCAGTGGTATCCGTTCGCTTCAAATTGCTTCATCAGCAATTCACTATCAACGAGGTTCTTTGAACACCCCATTGTGATGATGTCAACCTGATTTTTTTTCATTCTAATGTTTGAGTACTTATTGAGATGTCGCCTTGTCCGCACGAACAACGTGGGGAACGAAGAGGCACGACACGAATGCAGTGGTGCTCTGGCAAGGCGAATGGGGATGTTAGCCCCGTTTATTCATTGTAAGTTGATGAGTTTGTAAGTTCACTAGTTTAATGTTTCACCATCATGTCCTCAATTAAAAGTCGACGTTCTTGAAGGTTGAAGTACTCAACTAGTTCACTATATTACAAACTCAGCAACCTTTGTTATTCATTGAAAAGCGAATCTACGAAATGCTGGCGGTTGAAGAGTTGCAGGTCTTCCATGCCCTCGCCTAGGCCAATGTACTTTACAGGAACTTTTAATTGGTCGCTGATACCGATCACCACACCACCCTTAGCCGTGCCGTCGAGTTTGGTAATGGCCAGTGCGGTGATATTGGTAACGGCCGAAAACTGCTTGGCTTGCTCGAAAGCGTTCTGCCCGGTTGAGCCATCTAGCACCAACAGCACTTCGTTGGGAGCGTCGGGCAGCACCTTTTTCATCACTTCCTTTATCTTTTTCAACTCGTTCATCAGTCCCACCTTATTGTGTAGTCGGCCTGCCGTGTCGATGATAACTACGTCGGCACCGTTGGCTTTGGCCGAACTGAGGGTATCGAACGCCACCGATGCGGGGTCGGAGCCCATCTGCTGTTTCACAACGGGCACGCCAACGCGTTCGCCCCAGATGCAAATCTGCTCTACGGCAGCAGCCCTGAAAGTGTCGGCGGCACCAAGGTAAACCTTCTTGCCTGCTTGTTTAAACTGATGGGCCAGCTTACCTATGGTGGTTGTTTTTCCCACTCCATTAACGCCCACCACGAGTATCACGTATGGGTTACCCGTATCGGGGAGTTCCCAACTGTCGTTGTCTTGCGTGTTATTCTCGGAAAGCAGTGCGGTAATCTCTTCTTTCAGGATGTTGTTCAGTTCGCTTGTCGACACATACTTGTCGCGAGCCACCCGCGTTTCAATTCTCTCAATGATTTTCAACGTAGTGTCTACGCCCACGTCGGATGTGATTAGGATTTCCTCCAAGTCGTCGAGAACCTCGTCGTCAACCTTTGACTTTCCGGCTATCGCACGCGTTAACTTGCTAAAAACGCTTTGCTTGGTCTTTTCCAAACCTTTGTCTAGCGTTTCTTTCTTGCTTTTGTTGAAAAACCCGAATATACCCATTTCGTTTCTTTTTGCTGCAAAGATACTTATTTTTATTTAGAAAACCTACACAAGTGCACGTTTAGTGGGCTATTGTTTGTACGTTGGCATCAACCGAAAGCGAGGCTGGCTTGGCGCAAGTACGTGGAATGTGCATTTTGATACAACTATAATGGGGGTGTGATTAATATTTTTGTTGCAAAAGTTTGTAGATTTAATGAAAGTATATAATTTTGCAGCAATACAACACACAAAAGGTTGAAAACTGACTATCGGGGTGTCTTTGTACAGACGGCACATTTATGCGAAACCCCTTTCAATAAGCAATCATCGCGAGAAAGATAATTAATCATATATGAAACAAGAAAAAAAAGCTTTGACTCTTAAAACACTTAGCAAAAGCAACGTGTGGAGCATACAAGAGAATGACGTGTTCAGAATGTGGGAAGCAGCTGAAAAAGACGCTGACCTAAAAGATAACGCACGGCATTATATGGACGTTGTGAAAAGCGCGTTTGAAGCAGAAGAGATAAAGATAGACCGACCTGAAATCATAAAGAAGTATGAGGACCGCGGATTTAAGGTGGGAGCGATAAGGCTGGAAGAAGGACAAAAGACGAAACTGGCCATTAAGAAACGCCCCATCATGCGTGTTACCGACCTTACTTACGAAAACATACGCCACATTTCGGCAGCAAAACTCATCGAAGTGCTTGACAGAAACTTTGGCGGAGGCTGGGATTCGCTGTCACAAAGCGTGAAAGACATCATCGAAAGCGGCTTTGAGGTGAGCACGACCGTATTGCCTAAGGACCGCTTGCACAAGAAAGGCGGCATGTTCGATAAGAAGACCGAAGACGGATTTGAAGCACTTGAAATAGAGAAAGGAACGTGGGTGGAGGCCATTTTCGTTAAGGAAAAACCAGAAATGGAAAGGGTTACATCCCGACACGACGGCAACTTTGCAGACGAGAAAGACCTTAGCAGTCGTGACGAAGACAATGAGGACGAAGACGAAGTAAACGACTCGGAAAGCCAATATAAGGACGACGAGGATGAGGACGATTCGTTCGACGAGGACATCCTCACCGAAGAAAGCTACCGAACAACGTTCGAAGAAGACAACGACGAACTGGGCATGGAGGCCGAAAACATCGGTGACGAGGACGACAATTACTAAGGCCATAAATACCACATCCCACCTTCGAAAGGCAAACTCCCCTTAAACGGAATGCCGCCAAAAAGCTCCGTTTAAGGGGAATTCTGTAGACAGGAGCGTCATCTGAATCGGGATAAATACGTATACGCTTGTTGTTTGTAGACAATAATCAATTACATTTGCAACATGAATGATGAAAAGAAAATATCTGTTGTTATAAATACTTACAACGCCGAACGCCATTTGATGCAAGTGATAAATGCAGCCAGTGGTTTTGACGAGATTGTGGTTTGCGACATGGAAAGTACAGACAACACCTTGGACATAGCGAAAAGCATGGGCTGCCGAGTTGTTACTTTTGAAAAGAAAGACCATAACATCGTTGAGCCCGCACGCCAGTTCGCCATTGAACAGGCTTCATTTCCATGGGTCTTGGTGCTGGATGCAGATGAAATCGTTAGTGAAGAGCTACGAACTTACCTGTACAACCACATCTCTCAGCCGGCATGCGCAGAGGGAGTGGCCATTCCGCGCAAGAATTATTTCATGGGGAAGTTCATGCATGCTTGTTATCCCGACTATATTTTGCGTTTCTTTAAAAAAGAAGTGACAACCTGGCCCGCCATCATACACGCCTCGCCCATAGTAGAAGGCCGAGTAATTCGCTTACCTAGAAACCGTAAAGACTTGGCTTTCGAGCATCTGGCTAACGACTCTATCTCAACATTGAACAACAAGAACAATGTGTATTCGGACAATGAAATCTCAAAACGGCTCCACAAACACTATGGTGTTGGTGCACTGTTAGGTCGTCCATTCTTCCGTTTCTTCCGTTCGTACATTCTCAAAGGAGGCTTTAGGGATGGCGTCCCTGGGTTTATTCATGCCGTATGGGAAGGCATCTATCAGTTCACTATTGTAGCGAAGATGATTGAATTTAGGAGGCAAGCCAAATAGAAGTTGGGTAGATTAAACATTATTGATGCACAGAAAGAGTTGGGCATCGTGCCACGCCCGTTCCTTTTAACCGACACTTCATCTTCCTTTATAAAATGGTACGGCCTTTCTTCAAGGCTGTTACAAAAGAATTGCAAGGCCCTTCGGGATTAGACACACAGCAGGACGAGCCATGTAATGTGACAGACTTGCTTTGTTAAGCTACCCATGAACGCAAGTTAAAGATGCTTGTTTAATCCATTTTCGCACCAAGCAAGATGATTGCGTTTAACTTTTTCCAGTTCGTCTAAATGGCGTTGCTCGTTACTTTTTGATGCTTCTTTATGATAAAGATGATACACATTTCCACCCATTTTGAGTGCCTTCTTTTTTACTCCGGCGAAATGTAAACGGTAGGCAAGTTCGCCGTCTTCGTGTCCCCATTGCGCCAGGTCTTCGTTATAACCGTTTACTTTGATAAGGTCGTTTTTCCAAAACGCCATGTTGCATCCCCGGAGGTGGTCTATTTTGCGGGCATAACGCTCAGCCAACAGGTGGCGAAACAGCCGTGAACGAAAACTGTTGAGTAGAAACGTGAGGGGCAGGCTGCTGTATTTGAGTTTGAATTGAGACGTAGCTAGTATTTCTTGGGTGTTTTGGGGCGTAAGCTTTACCCTACTTCCGCATACAAAATAGTTCTTTTCCGCCAATTCGAGATGATCAGACACAAAGTGAGGAGACAGAATAACATCCCCATCTACTTGCAGAATATAGTCACCTGATGCACGGGCTATTGCCTTGTTCATGATGGTGGTTCGCCTAAACCCTTTGTCTTCATGCCATACATGCTCAATGGGTACATTGCTTTTGGCCTGCATTTCTTCAACAAGCCGCCGTGTTTCGCCTGTAGAACCGTCGTCAGCTATAACGATTTCGTCTGGCAGTACGGTTTGTTTCAGTATGCTTCCCAAACAAATTTGCAAGGCTTGAGGCCAATTGTAGGTAGAAACGATGATCGAAGTTTTCATATATAACCGAGTTTTAAATTATGAATGATATAGAAAAGGAATTACTTGATGGATTGATTTGATGATACGTTCGAGTACATAATCAGAACGTTTTACACCTAATGCTTTCGCTCTTTGCATTGGCTCTTTGCGATTTTGGACATCGGGAAACATTCGTTTAATTTTTTTGTAGAAAGCTCCGCGCGCCAAACTTAAACGATAGGAGCCAATAAAAGGTAGAGCCCAAAGGCGATGGGCGATGATAAGCTGTTCTTCAAAAACACCTTTGGTTTTCTCAGAACGTGCAGTTACACTATCGTTATGCATTCTAAAGCGATTCAACTTCTTACGAACTTCTACGACATCCCCACGCAATGCCATCTCAATCCAGAACAACCAATCGGCGCAATAACGCAAGCCGGCGTATCGTTTGTCAATTTGCAGGTACAGGTCTCTACGAAACAGGACACCGGCAGCATTGTAAACAGAACATCGCCACATTAACAATTTGCGCAGATAGCTTTTTGAAGGATAAAAGCGAACTGAACCATCCTCGTGCTTGTGCCAATAATCAAACTCTCTTCCAGTGGGCTTTCCATTCTCATCTACCAAGACAGCACCGGCAAAGGCAATGGCGGCCGTAGGATATTGATCGAGTGCCCTGACCAGTGTTGCCAATAAAGTAGGCTCGCAATAATCGTCGCTTTCTGCTATCCAAACATACTCGCCTTGGGCCAAGTCAATACCTTTCCGCCATTGTGCAAAGGGGCTTCCACTATTTTTTTCATTGAAAACGATGCGACTGACCAATGGATGTGTGGCATATTGAGATAAAACAGCTTGGCTATTGTCGGTGGAACAATCATCGAGCAGAATGACTTCCATATTTTGAAAGGTTTGGGAGAGAATGCTCTCCAGGCGTTGCGGAAGAAAACGGCCATAGTTGTAGTTGGGCACAATAACGGATACCTTGGGCATAATGGGTGAGCGATTTAGACTGTGGTAAATACGTCGTCGAAGTAGACAAATGACTGCGCGGTGAGCGGTACGTCTTTATCCATAATCCAGTAAAGCGGCACGCGGCGATAAAAAGACGCCCAAAGCGAGAAAGTGCTTTTAACGCCGATGAGGTAATCGCATGATGCCAAGAGTTGCAAGTCTTCGATTGCACTGCCTTCTGAAAGGAAAGTGGTGGGGTGAACAGCGGTAAAGCCATCGATATTGAGCGCGTTATCGTTAGTGCAAATGTAAATATTGATGGTTTCATTGGGATGCAATGCGATGAAATCTTTTATGATGCGATGATATACTTCATCACTGAAGAAGTATTTTCCGCCCTGCCAACGAATGTAGTCTCCGCGCCGGATGTGTAGTCCTAAGTTAATGTCTGCCTGCGGATGGGTGTTCATCCAGCAGTTCACTTTTGCTTGAATAGTTGGTTTTATTTCAAAAATGCGAGCAATATCATCCCTATATTTGAGAAACAAGTCTGGATAACGTAGGTGCCAGGCTGCACTCGCTATAATCCAGGGCTTGCATAACTGCTGGTCTTGGATAATGTTCGACCCATCTTTAATGCAGGTGATAACGCGGAAAGTAATGAGTAGTTTGCCGAGAATATAGGTAAGTGGGTTGTGATACCACTTTTTGCAAATTTCAAAAAAGCGGTATTTATAAGAGAAACGCAACGAAACGACGGTTACTTTATGCTCTTTTCCGAAGGCGTAAAGATGTGCATATTGCAGAATATTATTGCACATCTGCCCATATCCTTTGACAAATATCATATTCCTTGTTGATTTTGTTGTATCAGTTTTCGACGTTTAATGTCTTCAATGTCACCAAGATCTACCCTGCCTGTGGCTTCGTCATATCGTAGGTTAAACTCCTCCCGTGTTCTTTTCCAACGGTTATGGCTCCAAAGATAAAGGGCCGGATCTCGGCGAATGGTGTGTTGCAGCTTTTCAAAATAGGTGTCAGTCAGTTCAAAGTATGCTCTCCCTTTGGGTTGGTCGGTTATCAATTGCATGTCGCAGCGATAATATCCACGCTTAGTTCGTGACACGTCACAATAGAAAACCACCTGATTGGTTGCCTTCATAACCTTTTCCGTTCCCGTCAATACAGGTGTATCATGATTAAGGAAATCAAACCAGTGATGGATATTGTTCCAAAACGGCACTTGGTCTGATATGTAACCCATCACGATGGGTTGTTTCTGTTGTTGGTAAGCCACTACACGTCGCAAGGTTTCTGCCATGGCAATACAACGTGCACCTTGCTTTTCCCTCACCTTCTTAAAAAGGCTGTCGAAACGTTTGTTTTCTAAAGGATGATAAATTTGCGTACACAGACCCTTGTCGCTTATCCAATAAGGTAGCGAAGTTATCCACTCCCACTGGCCATAATGGCCTAAATACACACCGCACGAACGTCCCTGGTCCACATAGTGGTCAATAACATCAGTCCCCGTAAACACGAGATGTTCCATCAACTGCCGCTTACTCATGGTCATCAGCTTAATCGTTTCCACCAAGTAGTCGCAAAACCAATGATAAAAGCCCTTCTCTATCGACCGAAGCTCAACATCCGACTTCTCAGGAAAAGAGCTCTCGATGTTCTGCCGAATAACGCGGCGTCGATATTTCACCACATAATATGTAACAAGGTACAAGAAGTCGGATATTACGTACAGCACGCAGAAAGGCAAGAGAGAAAAGACGAACCAAGCTGCATACAATAGATAGTAAGCAATGAAACTGATAACATTCTTCATTCTCAAGGCATCAATTTGTCGTTAACCATCCTATACATGTATTGCTGGATGATAGCCTTAACCTCACGCTCCATCTGCGCTTGCTGTTTCACCTTCCCTTTAAGATTATGTTTCATCAAGAGGTCGTCCAGTGCATATACAGCCTTGGTTTGCTTACCATCGAATTGCAACACATATCCATACTTCACATATTGATAAATACCGTTAAGGTAGTTTACTGCATACGTTTCCTCCATCGGTGTTGTCATCAAGTCGCACCCGAAAGAAAGGAAGGGCTTACTATACTCCAAAATACTGAGCACAGTGGGTAATATGTCTATCTGCTGAGCGATACCGTCGCGCATGCCTGGTTCTATTTCGCCGCTGGGATCATAGATAATGATAGGCGAGCAAAATCCACCTATATCCGTTTGATATTGAGCATGGTCGCTCAGGTTGGTGTGGTCGCTTGTCAGTACAAAAATAGTGTTCTTGAACCAAGGTTGTTTGCGTGCGCTCTCGAAGAACTTACCTATGGCCATGTCGGTGTACCTGATGCACTTGTGCATAATCAGTCCTTCTTCAGGGTATACGTCCTTATACTTTTCAGGAATGACGTAAGGCGTATGCGAAGAAACGGTGAATACTGTCGTCATGAAAGGCTGTTTCATCTCGCTCATCTTTGTGCAATAGTATTGTAAAAATGGTTCATCCCAAATTCCCCAATGCCCGTCAAAGTCGGCATCACCGCCAAAACGCGGGTCGGCTGCATAGTCTTCGCGTCCATAATACTCCTTAAACCCTGTTTTCTTTGCAAAAGCCAAGAAACCCATACTGCCTCGATTGGCCCCATGGAAAAAGGCCGTGTTGTATCCTTCGTTACTTAAGATGCCAGCCAAACCGGTGTAAGTGTTCATGGATTGTGGAGAAAGTACGAACGGTTCGACAAACATTGGAATTCCACAGAGCACAGAAGGCATGCCGTCTATACTCTTGCGTCCATTGCAATAAGAATACTTGTAGGTAACACTTTGTTCTATAAGTTTATCCACATTGGGGGTGTAGCCTTTATAATTACCGTCTTCCAGCTCTTTGTTCAGTGCACCTATGTATTCTCTGCCGAAGCTTTCTACAATCAATATCACCACATTCTTAGCATCAAGCGCAGATAAAGCTGAGGGCCTATGCCTGTTATGAATGGGTGTAAACACCTTTTCCAATTCTTCTTGCGACTTGAAATATTCGGGAACAGTGAATACACTCTTACCAATGGTGCGAATAAGAGCAAATGGCGTGTTCAGCACTAGTGCACATTCGGTGGGGCGTTCAACGTATTCATTGGCATTGCTGATGGTTATCGGTCTAATGGCTGAGTCTAAACCACCCCGACAGGCTGCAACGCCAAAGGGGGTGACGGCAGCCAACAGTAATAGCTGTATTCCGCTATAAGCCACGCGTTGCTTTACCGAAACATATTGTCCCGCCCTAACCTTAGGCGTAACGTATAGCTTGCACAGCAGAAATATCAACAATGCAGCCAACAACACCAAGTACCAGTGTTCTAAAAGCTCGCCCCAGAACACATCGCCTAGGTTGTTTTCGTTCTTAAACTCGCTGAAAACGCTTGTCGTGGTTCGCCGAAGGGTATAAGGGAAGTAAACGGAATCACCCAAGTTGATTACCAACGTGAGTGAGTTAACCACAACGAACAACCACTTACATACCTTATGATACAACGGCGTTTCTTTCATCCACAACGGGAAAAGCATCATCACCACATAAAGGGAGTTGGTGTAGAATATTGCCGAGCGGTCGAACATGTAGCCGCCATAAAACAATCGCCAAAGACGAGCGGGCGACAGGACGGCACAAAAGTAATTGTAGTTCTCAAACAAAAATTCTATTCGAGCCACGATATACAAGCCAAAAGCCCAAAGCAGGTTGGCAAGCAACGCCACGAATGGCGCCAACGGACTTTGCATAATGTCCAGACGATTTCTTTTCATGTTGTACTCCTTATTATTATAATAGCTGTGGTTTCAGAGCGACTGCATGTCGTTCAACTTACGATAATAGCCATCAATGGCCAACAGTTCTTCATGTGTTCCACGTTCAACGATGTGCCCTTCGTGTATCACACATATCTCGTCGGCATTCTTAATGGTCGACAGGCGGTGGGCAATGGCCACCGTGGTGCGTGTTTTCATCAGTCTTTCAAGGGCGTCTTGCACTAGTCGTTCGCTCTCAGTGTCCAAAGCACTAGTTGCCTCGTCCAATATAAGTATGGGTGGATTTTTAAGCACTGCACGAGCGATGCTCACGCGTTGGCGTTGTCCGCCCGAAAGTCTACCGCCCCTATCGCCAATGTTTGTGTCAAAACCATGTTCCGTCTCCATGATGAAATCGTACGCATTGGCTATGCGTGCTGCCTCCTCCACATCGTGCATAGAGGCATTGTCTACGCCGAAAGTAATGTTGTTGTAAAACGAGTCGTTAAACAAGATGGCCTCTTGGTTCACGTTGCCAATAAGCTGGCGCAAGTCGTGCACGCCCAAGTCTTTCACATTGATGCCGTCGATAAGCACTTCGCCCTCTTGTACATCGTAGTAACGCGGAATCAAATCTACCAAAGTAGACTTGCCCGAACCGCTCTGCCCCACCAAAGCCACACTCTGTCCCTTGCGTATAGTTAGATTAATGTGGCGCAACACCCATTGTTCGCCGTACCTAAACGATACGTCCCTAAACTCTATTTGATGTTCAAAGCTGCTTATGTGCACAGGGTTTTCCTTCTCCTTAATGTCTATCTCGGCTTTCAAAATCTTGTCTATGCGTTCCATCGAGGCCAAGCCCTTGGGGATGTTATAGCCTGCACGCGAGAAATCTTTCAGCGGATTGATGATAGAATAAAGAATAACGAGGTAGTAAATAAATGTTGGGCCTTGCATCACCTGATTGTTCAGAACCAGCATTCCGCCAAACCACAGCACGATAACAATCATTACCGTACCCAAAAACTCGCTCATGGGGTGCGCCAATTGCTGGCGAATGTTCACCTTCATGATGTCGTTTCGGTAGGCGCTATTCACTTTGTCGAATCGCGCATTCATCTTATCTTCGGCACAGAATGCCTTGATAATGCGCAGTCCACCCAATGTTTCCTCCACTTGGCTCATCGTATCGCTCCACAACGCCTGTGCCTTAATGGAGTTTTGCTTAAGCCTGCGCCCCACATAACCCATGAACCAGCCGAACAAAGGCACGAAAATAAGGGTGAAAAGCGTTAGTTGCCACGACACAACAACCAGCGTGATGAAATAGGCTATGATAAGAACGGGATTCTTAAACAGCATGTCAAGCGACGACATGATGGAACCCTCAACCTCTTGAACGTCGCCACTCATTCGCGCAATGAGGTCGCCCTTTCGTTCTTCTGAAAAGAAACCCAACGAAAGCGATGTAATCTTGCGATACATTTGGTTGCGGATGTCGCGCACAACACCTGTCCGTATGGGTATGATGGCGGCCGACGACAAGAAGTAGGAAAGCGTTTTTAGCATAGTCATGAAAGCCAACAGTAAGCCCACAACAAGCAGGGTGGTTGTTGCTCCCCACTCCACTATCATTCGCTGTATGTAATAATTCAGGTTGTTTACGATAATGTCTACTAGCTGGCCAATGCTCTCCGCACTTCCCCAAGCCACGTACGGCACAGGTTTAGCGGCATCGCTTGTCTTAAAGAGTATGTTCAATATGGGTATCAGCGTTGCGAAAGAGAAGATGTTCAATATCGCAGACAAGACATTGAACACTATGGATAGGGCCAAATATTTCTTATACGGCGGCACAAAACGACGCAATACTCGTAAAAATTCTTTCATATATAGGGTGTTACACACCTGCGAGGGGTGCTGTATAATGACATAATGTGGTGCAAAGGTAATGCAAATTACGCGCTTTCGCAACTTCTTTACCCTTGTTTTTCATTATCCAGGCCATCTGTTCTGCACCAGGTGGGGTTTCTTAACAATTTTAAGTTCATCTGTTGGTGCGTACATCAGTTTAGTAGACAAGTTGACGAGTTGACAAGCTGATAGGCACAGCCATCTTTTCACCTTTTCACCCTTTCACCCTTTCACCTTTTCACCTTTTCAACCTTCCACCCTTTCACCTTTTCACCCTTTCACCCTTTCACCCTTTCACCTTTTCACCCTTTCATCTTTTAATCGAGCATTAACAGTTGGCATATTATCCATATTTATTAACACAAAAGCCCTAATCGAGTATTGAAACAAGAAAAATTTCATGTTTTTTAGCAATAAGTTTGGTTTATAAATAAAAAAATAGTAAATTCGCAACGAGAAATCAACAAAAGGTAACGACGTGAAGATACTGTCATTTATACTCATGTTATACTCTTTCATGTTTGTTGGCTGCGAAATAAAGATGTGGCACAGCATGAATGGCGATCATGGCGACTGCATTAAGGTGCAACGCTACGACCGCTTAGAGAGTCGTTACCTCTCAACAGGCGATTACTCGGCACTGCAACAAATGAACACAGACTATCCTACGGAAACACGTACGCTGATAGAAAAGGTTTTGCAGTTGGGAACTATCGAAGACTCCGAAATACATCATCGCTTTTTGCACTATTATCAAGACACCACCCTGCAAAGACTAATTACCGATGTAGAGGCCGAGTTTAACAACATCAACGACGTTAACGAACAATTCACCCATGCGTTCAGCAGGCTAAGCAAGTGGTTCCCTAACTTGCCACAACCAAAGATTTACTCGCAGATTAGTTCGTTCGACCAAAGCATCATCGTGGGAAACGGCACCATTGGTGTATCGCTTGATAAGTACATGGGCGAAGACTATTCGCTTTACAAGCGCTTTTACAGTCCCGAACAAACCAAGACCATGTACCGCGGTTACATCGTTCCAGACGCGCTGAGTTTCTATCTCCTAGCCCAATATTCGCTAGATAGAAACGACACACGCCCGCAAATAGACCGCGACTTGCACATGGCTAAGATATGGTGGGTGGTTAATAAAGCCACGTCTAAGCAAAGCTACCGCAACAAGTATGTTGACCAAGTAGACAAATACATGCGTGCCCACCCCAACATCACTTACGAAGAACTTATATCCACCGAAAATTATAAGGCCATGCTGCCTTGAACAACTTGCTCGTTTGCCATTTTGCGAACGAGCAAGTTGGTAAATTCGTAGTTCTTCAATCCCCATTTTGGCGCAAGAAGCAAGCCTTCGGGCGATTGACTAACGAACCTTTCCAACACAAGATCCTTGCGTAGTCGTTTAACATACTCGCAAATCACATCCAAATATTCTTCTACCGTATATAAGTGGAACGGCTGTTTCATGTATTCCCTAGCCAACAACGTTCCGCGTATTATCTGCATCTGGTGTATTTTCAAGATGTCGATGGGCAAGGCAGACATGATTGTGGCCTGCCTAATGCTTTCTTCCGCGTCTTCGCCAGGCAAGCCTAGGATAACGTGCGCCCCCGTCCTTATCCCGCATTCGTGTGTTCGCTCGATGGTTTCGCGACTACACTCAAATGTATGTCCACGCTTAACGCGTTCCAAAGTTTCGTTGTTGGCACTTTCAACGCCATACTCCACAATCAGAAACGTATGCTTGTTAAGCTCTTCCAAATAACGAAGTAGAGCGTCGGGCATGCAGTCGGGACGTGTGCCAATAACCAAGCCCACCACATCTTCTACCATCAAAGCCTCCTCGTACATGGCTTTAAGGCGGTCCATAGTGTCGTAAGTGCTGGTGTAAGCTTGAAAGTAAGCCAAGTATTTCATGCTGGGATACTTGCGCGCGAAAAACTTTTTGCCTGCCTCCAACTGCTGGCTAACCCCCTGCTGAGGTTCACAATAGGCAGGATTAAAGCTGCGATTGTTGCAATAGGTGCACCCCCCGAACCCCGTATGTCCATCTCTCGTAGGACAAGTAAAGCCCGCATTAACCGATAGTTTCTGCACCTTGAAGGGGAATTGGCGCCTCATCCAGTTCCCAAAATCATTATATGGTAGTTGCATTGTTCGTCTTTTTGTAGTGGTAGGCAACAACAATTGCTCGCCTTTGGTTTGCAAAAGTACGGATTTTTAATTATCTTTGTCCGCAATTACGACTAAAAACATTCAATCATGAAAAAAGTAATCATATCGTGCATGGCCTTCCTCCTGTCGCTGTCTAGCGGTTCGGCGGCTGGCACGCTAGACTTGAAAAAGATTACCGATGGTACGTTCTCGCCAGAGTACATCAGCGGCATTAAACCCATTGCAGGTACCGACCTCTACGCACAGATAAGCGACGACGGGCAACGCATCGTACGCTATTCGTTTAAGACAGGCAAACAGGTAGACGTTCTGTTCGACGTGAACGACACGCAAGGGCAAAAGGTGAAGTCGTTCGACAGCTACATCCTTTCGCCCGACGGTACGCGCATACTTATTTGCACCAACCCGAAAAAGATTTATAGGCGCACCTTCAAGGCCACCTATTATATATATACTGTGGCATCGCGCCGACTAGACAAACTATCCGACGGAGGGCCACAGCAAAATCCCACGTGGTCGCCCGACAGTAGGCAGGTGGCTTTCGTGCGCGACAACAACATTTTCTTGGTGAAACTGCTCTACGACAACGCCGAAAGCCAAGTTACCAAAGACGGAAAGCTAAACGAAGTGATTAACGGCGTGCCCGATTGGGTAAACGAGGAGGAATTCGGCATTAGCAGTTCGTTGGTGTTTAATACCGACGGAACCATGATTTGCTGGGTGCGCTATGATGAGAAAGACGTGAAAACCTTCTCGTTACAGATGTATCAAGGGCAATACCCTTCGCACAAGGAGAACCAAACTTATCCTTCTTTCTTTGCATACAAATATCCAAAGGCAGGCGAAGACAACGCCAAAGTGTCGGTATGGAGTTTCGACATCAAGTCGCGACAAACCAGAAAGCTCGACGTGCCATTGGATGCCGACGGCTATATACCACGAATTAAGACCACCAACAATGCCGACATGATACTTGTCTACACCATGAACCGCCACCAAGACGTGCTGAACGTATATACGGTGAACCCTCGCAGCACCGTTGCACAGCTGTTGGTAAGAGAAAAAGGAGACAAGTATGTGAAAGAAGAGGCCATCGCCAACATATCGGTTTACAACAATAGCTTTCTACTTCCTAGCGACCGAGACGGCTACATGCACCTCTACCTATACGACATGGGCGGGAAACAGATACGTAAGATAGGCGATGGAAACTACGACATCACCCAAGTTTACGGCTATGATGAGCAAACGGGCGACGTATTTTACCAAGCAGCCGTGCCCACCGCGCACGACAGGCAGGTGTTTGTGAACCACAAAAACGGAAAAACTGAGTGTTTAACAAAGCAAGAAGGCTGGAACAACGCCATCTTCTCGGGCGATTTGAAATATTTCATCAACACGTGGAGCAATGCCACCACGCCCTACACCTTCACGCTGTGCGACGCCCGCGGCAAAGTAATATCCACATTACTGGACAACAAGCAGCTCGTTGCAAAATACAAACAAGAAGGACTCTCCGAACCCGAATTCTTCTCGTTCACAACTGGCGATGGCGTAAAGCTAGACGGTTGGATGGTTAAGCCTGCCAATTTCTCCTCATCAAAGAAATACCCCGTCATCATGTTCCAATACAGCGGACCAGGCAGCCAACAGGTGGTTAACTCGTGGGGCATTGGTTCGATGGGGCAAGGCGCACTCTTCGACAGATACTTGGCCCAAGAAGGTTTTATCGTTGTTTGTGTGGATGGTCGTGGAACAGGAGGCAGAGGCTCGGCTTTCGAGAAGTCCACCTACCTGCAATTAGGCAAGCTAGAATCGCAAGACCAAGTGGCCACAGCCCGCTATCTCGCCTCACTACCCTATGTAGACGCCAACAACATCGGCATTTGGGGTTGGAGTTTCGGCGGTTTTAACACGCTTATGAGCATGAGTTCGGGCGACAACGTCTTCAAGGCAGGCGTTTCGGTGGCTCCCCCCACTTCATTCCGCTACTACGACACCATCTACACCGAGCGATACATGCGTACACCCAAAGAGAATGCCAAGGGATACGACGACAACGCCATGTCGCGCGCCCACAATCTGCATGGAGCTTTGCTCATTTGCCACGGCTTAGCAGACGACAATGTGCATCCGCAAAACACCTTCGAGTATGCAGAATCACTTGTCCAGGCCGACAAAGACTTCAAAGAATTGTATTATACCAACCGCAACCATAGCATCTATGGCGGCAACACGCGCAACCACTTGTTGCGCCAGATAACCAATTTCTTTAAAGAACAACTGAAATAACCTGGGTTCATCCACAAATAAAAGCCCCAAACCTTTCTATAAAGGAAAGGTTTGGGGCTTTTCCGTATATAACCGACCACACTATTACATAACACTAGCCACGCCATTACATAACATAACATTAATCATGCTTTTGCGTAACATTGGCCACACTATTGCATACAAGCACTTGGCTAGCGCGCCGTGTTTCGCCTTACTAACACAGACACAGGCAAACGTTTCTTAATTATTGCTGTCCGCTAAACTTCAATTCGGCTCGGTTTCTCTATCCGCAATGCCCATCCATAGGCGTTGCAGATTTCGTTTTCGAAAAGTAAGCCCCCTTTCAGATTATCATTCATCCCAAAAGCTCTTCCATGTAAGTGCTCTTTTACTGGCCACAAGGGTTAAATTCAACCCAGTCGCGCAATGGCGCTGAATATACGGTCATAAGATTGTAAAACATTTGTACCAAAATTTAACATTATGAGTGCCCTCGCCGTAAAAATTCCAGGCATCGGTCGGATTTTCACGCGTATTTT
>NZ_KV815079.1:148427-161773 GCF_001814145.1 Prevotella sp. HMSC073D09
CGGATTTTCACGCGTATTTTTAAAGTTTGTAACCATTTGACTTATTGACGTTTACGAGAAATAAAGCACAAAAACATGCCTTTTAGCATGTATTAAGTGTGCAAAACAACATGAAGTGCTCAACCAAACTCCACCAAGCAATTTTTCATTCCAAATGGTCAAAATGCCTATAAATAACGTTTAAAATGGTTCATTTTATGGGTTTTAGCTGCATTTTGCAGCATTTTACCTTGCATTTTGGTGCATATTACACTGCGTTTTGGTGCATATTGCATTGCATTTTGGTGCAAAATGCACTGCGTTTTGCTGCAAAATGCAATGCGTTTTGCTGCAAAATACGTTGCAACATCTAGCGATTAGACTCCATTTTTTTGTAGTTGCAGATGCAAATTTGGGAGAATTTTTCTTCAAAGAGAAATGCAAAAGCATAGAAAATGGCCAAAAACGGAGGGGATAAGCACGCAAAAATTACTGAAAACTCATCGTTTGAGTGCATTTTATATAACTTTTAGCGGTTATTTTTTCTAGAATGGTTAGACCGAAGAACGCGATTTGTAAAATATATTTATCATATTAACAAATCGCAAATAGACATTTTCCGAGATAAGAACAACATCCATGTATCTGCATGAGCGATAAGACTAAACATGATGGGCGCAATGATGCGAACAAGTTTAAGCCCTTACTGACGTAATGATATAGGGCAACGAAACGCGTATGGCGTTCACGTTCACCCAGTTGTGCTTTTAATTCCAATGGGCTGTCCGCTATATCGCGCTTGTGAAGAACAGAAAGGGGCTTACTTTTGGTGAGAGGTGAAACTAATTACTCTATTTGTCGGCAACCTGAACACCATATTTTCTGTTTCACAACTTTTAGCGGACAGCAATATTTCTCAATCTGCCTTATCGTCAATTGCAGCTTGGTTTCTACCAGCCTTGTTTACCTTCTTGCACTTGCCAGAAAACTCTTGCACCTCAATCTTGATAATTTCTGTACGATGAAACGATGCCTGCGTGTACTTCTCGCCCAGCTGTTTATGTTCGGGCGATAGCTTGTTGATAAGCAGGTGCAAGGCTTTCATGCGCTCGTCTTCGTCCAATCCCGTTCGGGCTAAGCCATAAATCACCACACTTTCGTATTCGGTGGTGAAATTAGCGGGCAACAAGTTAACGTCGCCCACAATGCAAAGGCACACATGCGGGTTCTTGGCTATTGCCCTTAACTTCTTTCCTTCGGGAGCGCAATGCAGGTAAAGCGTATTTTCGCCGTCCCAAACGTGGTTTACGGGAATGGCGTAAGGCATCCCTTCTTCGTCTATCATCGAAAGAACGCCATACTCGGCACCCTCTATCAGTTCTATGGCGCGTTGCTCGGCCAGCAGTCGGTCGCGCCTTCTTACATGGTCGTTATTGTATTTCATAACTTCTTCTTTTAACGGCAAAATTAAGTATTTTTTGCCACAACAGCCCATAACATTTCATGGTTTGTGCGGTTAAAGTGGGTTAATTGCTTTAACTTTGCAGCTAATTAAACCACGTATGGATAGGCCGACACCTTCGTTCTCCCACACCATCCATGCCCAAATCACAGTTGCACAATGACAGAAATACATCCCATAGCCCATTTTCGTTCGCCTTTCAGCTCGAAGTTCGGCATACCCAAACAAAGCGGATTGGTACAAGATGTGCGCGGACAAATAGTTTTCGAACCCGCTTATCGCACAAAAGACGCCCTGCGTGGGCTCGACGAGTTCGACTACCTATGGCTTATTTGGCACTTTTCGGCCAACAAACACGCACCCAACAGCCTTGTTGTTCGTCCGCCATTGCTGGGCGGAAACGCCAAGATGGGCGTGTTTGCCACGCGTTCTCCCTTCCGTCCCAATGGCTTGGGACTGTCCTCTGTGCGGCTAGAACGCATTGAATGGGAAACAAGTCAAGGGCCTGTTATACATGTTTTGGGTGCCGACTTGATGGACGGGACACCCATTTTCGACATAAAACCCTACATTGCATACGCCGATTGCCACGTGGGTGCACGCAGTGGCTTTGTAGACAGAACGGCCATTGCACGACTTGACGTGTGCATACCCGAACGTTTTCGCCCCATTTTCTCTCCCGAAGACCTCAAAACGCTTTGCGAGGTGCTGGCACTCGACCCTCGCCCACATTATCAAGACAATCCCCAAAAGGTGTATGGCATGCCTTTTATGGACAAGGATGTGCGTTTCACGGTGTCTGCCGAGGGGCAACTATTGGTGGTAGAGGTGGTATAAGCCGCCTTACCCCCTTTCGATTGTTAGCACAAGTCATGGCCCCAAAACTTGCTAATAAACACATTTACACCCTTACCAGCCTTTCTTTTTAATCTTTTCATCACCATTTTGATGAAAAATTATGTAAAAGTTTGTCTATTTAAGAAAAAAATTATACCTTTGCGAACAATACTAAAAACCTAACAGGGCCATTACAACATGGGGGACGCACCGTAAAAACTACTTTTCTGCTAAACGCGGTTAACTTAATCCGAAACGTAAGTCCCACATTTGTACAAACGCATTAGAAACTGAACTAACGATAAAACAATTATAAAAACAAACTAATGATAAGAATTTCTACGCTATTGCTGGGAGCGGCTTTGTCGCTTTCCACTTTTCCTGCCATGATGGCGCAAACCTATTGTCAACCCACAAAGAATAGTGGAGGAAACAATTGGGCACATGCCAATTCGCAATCGTTTTACAGCTTGAAGGTTTCTTCGGATGGTAACGAAGTATATCGGTTTACTGACGAAAAAAAACATACTAAACGGCATTGATAACGTTTCGACAGACAAAGCAGCCGCCGAAGTGTACACGCTTGAAGGTGTAAAACTAAACAAGCAAGTAAACGAATTGCCTAAGGGCATCTATATCGTTAACGGTAAGAAGATGGTAGTGAAATAACGCACAAAAGAATATTCAAGGCACACCTTAATAATATGTTATCAGATATTAGAGATGTAAATTTGTGAGCGTGCCGTGATGGCATCACCACAATGATTTCCAGCATCCCTCGCACGTCATTGTGCAGGGGATGCTTTTGTTTTATTAAGTTGAAGAGCGACTACAAAAGGCCAATGCCATGAACTTTAAGGCTATGAGTTGTTGAGGTTGTAAGGTTATGAGCCTATGAGCTATTGGGTTTATAAGTTCATGAGCTGTTGAGTTTGTGAGTTCGATACAGCCTAATTTTATATCCCCAACATGTAAAACTGTGTGGGCATACGCACATGCCCGCACGATGTACACCATTGAAAGTGGCGCAAGCCTAAGGCGTGTTGGCATCGCGGAGACGGCAACAGAAACAATTTGTAACTTCAATATTTTGCGAAACTGCATGTTTTTTAGTAATTTTGCGCATTATTTGGGTATACAAAACAACTTTATATAAATGAACATTTCATACAAATGGCTGAAAGAGTATGTCGACTTCGACCTTACGCCGCAAAAAACGGCAGAGGTTTTGACTTCTTGCGGCCTTGAAGTAGACTCTGTGGAAGAGGTTCAAACCATCAAAGGTGGCTTGAAAGGACTGTATGTGGGCGAAGTGCTTACATGCGAGGCGCATCCAAACTCCGATCACTTACACATCACAACCGTTGACTTGGGCAAGGGCGAACCTTCTCAAATAGTATGCGGCGCACCCAATGTGGCTGCCGGACAAAAGGTAATAGTGGCCGATGTGGGTGCTGTGCTTTACGACGGCGACAACGAGTTTGTCATCAAGAAATCGAAGTTGCGCGGCGTAGAGAGCTTTGGTATGATTTGTGCAGAAGACGAAATTGGCGTGGGAACGGCTCACGACGGCATCATCGTTTTGCCTGCCGACGCTAAGGTTGGCCAGCCTGCCGCCGAATATTACCAACTGGAAAGCGACTGGCTTATCGAGATTGACATAACAGCTAACCATGCCGATGCACTTAGTCATTATGGCGTGGCACGCGACCTGTACGCCTGGTTGGTGCAAAATGGTTATGAAACAACGTTGAAACGCCCCAGCTGCGATGCCTTCGTGGTAGACAATAACGACCTGCCCATAGATGTAACCATCGAGAATAACGATGCCTGCAAACGCTATGCTTGCGTATCGATAACCGATTGCGAGGTGAAAGAAAGTCCCGAATGGCTGCAAAACAAGTTGCTTACCATCGGCCTGCGCCCCATCAACAACATTGTAGACATCACTAACTACATCATGATGGCCTACGGACAGCCCATGCACTGCTTTGATGCCGACATGGTTAAGGGTCATCACATCATTGTAAAAACGCAGCCTGAGGGAACGAAATTCGTTACCCTAGATGGCGAAGAGCATACGCTTGGCCCTTCTGACCTGAGCATCTGCAACGCAGAAGAACCCATGTGCATCGCTGGCGTGTTTGGTGGAAAAGGTAGCGGAACATACGAAACAACACGCAATGTTGTGCTGGAAAGTGCGTATTTCCACCCCACATGGATTAGGAAAAGCGCACGCCGACACGGACTTAGCACCGATTCGAGTTATCGCTTTGAGCGGGGCATCGACCCTAACGGTACGGTGTATGCCCTAAAACAAGCCGCCATTCTTTGCAAAGAGTTGGCAGGCGGCAAGATTTCGATGGAGGTAAAGGACGTTTACCCCGAACCAATAGCCGACTTCGACGTTGACTTGAAATATGCCTATGTGGGACAAGTGATTGGCAAAGAAATTGGAAACGATGTTATTAAGCGCATTGTGACGAGCCTTGGCATGCAGGTGGTTGAAGAAACCAACGAAGGTTTGCAACTCAAAGTTCCCGCTTATCGTGTAGATGTTCAACGTCCTTGCGACGTTGTGGAAGATATTCTGCGCATCTACGGCTATAATAACGTGGAAATACCCACACAACTGAAAAGTTCGCTAACGGTACACGGCGACGAAGATAGGGAGCATAAATTGGAAACGCTTATTGGCGAACAGCTTGTTGGTAGCGGATTTAACGAGATACTGAACAACTCGTTAACGAAGGTGGCCTATTACGAGGGATTGAACAACTACACGGAAGATACTTGCGTGAAACTGCTGAACCCACTTAGTGCAGACTTGGGCATGATGCGCCAAACATTGCTGTTTGGTGGACTGGAAAGCCTTTCGCGCAACGCCAACAGGCAGAACCAAAACCTGCGTTTCTTTGAGTTTGGCAACTGCTACCACTACCATGCCGACAGAGCAAACGAGGAAAGCCCCATAAAAGCCTACTCGGAAGAAAAGCACTTGGCACTGTGGCTAACGGGTAAACGCGTGGAAGGCTCGTGGATTCATCCCGATGAGCAATCTTCGTTCTACGAATTGAACGGCTATGTGCAAAACATCTTCGCTAGACTTGGCATTCCTGCTGGCCTATTGGTTTACGAAAAGAGCGAAAATAACATCTTTACTTATGCCCTTAAAGTGATGAACAGGGGCGGAAAGGTTGTTGCCGAACTGGGATATGTGGCCGATGGCATTCGCAAGAACTTTGGTTTGACGAACGAAGTGTTCTTTGCCGACTTGAATTGGACTGCCCTTATTAAGCTGACAAGCAAGAAAGACGTAGAATTTAAGGAGATAAGCAAGTTCCCGGCCGTAAGTCGCGACCTCGCTTTATTGCTCGATAAGGAGGTGTTGTTTAAGGATGTTGTGGCCGTGGCCACGCAGACGGAGAAGAAATTGCTCAAGAAAGTTGAGCTGTTCGACGTGTACGAAGGCAAGAATCTGCCGCAAGGCAAGAAGAGTTATGCCGTGAACTTCATCCTGCAAGACGAGAACGCAACACTTAAAGACAAGCAGATTGAAAGCATTATGCAGAAGTTGATTGCCAACCTTAAAGGCAAACTTGGGGCTGAATTGCGCTAAACGGGCTGCAACAAAAGATGCTGGTAAAGACATCTAACGTAAGAATATAACGATAAAAAATAGATAATAATATAGGAGTGAGGCACTGACGCCCTGCTACATGTTGCACTTATTTTGCCATGCAATGATGTTATAAGGGCACAAACTCGCTCGTAAACGCACAATCCTATGGGAAGAGCATTTGAATATCGCAAAGCTGCGAAACTGAAAAGATGGGGCCATATGGCCCGCACGTTTACAAAGATAGGTAAACAAATTGCCATTGCCGTAAAGGCAGGAGGCCCCGAACCAGAGAACAACCCTACGCTTAGGGCCATCATCGCGAACGCGAAACGCGAGAATATGCCCAAAGATAACATCGAAAGGGCTATCAAAAACGCGATGGGTAAAGACCAAAGCGAATATAAAGTGGTGACATACGAGGGCTATGGGCCTCATGGTGTGGCCATATTTGTAGATACGCTTACCGATAACACAACGAGAACGGTGGGCGACGTTCGCTCTGTTTTCAACAAGTTCAATGGCAATTTGGGTACTTCTGGCTCGCTTTCGTTCCTTTTCGACCATAAGTCGGTGTTCACTTTCAAGAAGAAAGACGGACTGGAAATGGATGAATTGATACTCGACCTCATTGACTATGGCGTGGAAGACGAATACGATGAGGATGAAGAAACTGGCGAAATAACCATCTATGGCGCTCCTACCAGCTTTGGCGAAATACAAAAACACTTGGAGGAAGAGGGCTTTGAAGTTACTGGTGCCGAGTTTACTTATATCCCTAACGACCTGAAAGAGGTAACAGACGAGGAGCGAGAAACTATCGACAAGATGGTGGAAAGACTTGAAGAGTTTGACGATGTGCAGACGGTTTACACCAATATGAAGTAATAACAAAGCGACATTGCCCTATGGTGGCATGGCTTAGAAACTTCTTTCTGGTCACGTGCCAACATAATGCTCACTGATAGGTTGCGCAAGTTAGGATGTTCAATCCCCCTTGCGCAACCTTTTTTATTGGATTTTTTCCTTCTGAAACAGCAGCTATTGTTTCGCCTATAAGTCTAGTTGTGGCCCAAAAAAACGCGCCACACACCATTATTCAACGGCTTTTCTTTCCGTTGCCAAGACATTATTGCTGAGAAAAACGTTCTACGTACGCTATCTCACGATGGTTTTCTTTCCATCAATGATGTATATTCCAGGCGCAAGTGCACCCTTATCGCCCGACAATCTTTGCCCGTTAAGGTTGTATATGGTTGGCAATGGGGCGTTTATTTCATTTTCAGACGTCGGTTGTTGGATGCCATTCGTAACATCCTTTACAACGATTGTTTTACCTTCTGCATTCTCTATATCATTGAAATAGGCCTTAAACGCCTTTATTTGTTGATTGCCGAAGAAGGCTTGCAGCTTGTTTTGCCTGTTGAGATAGTAACTTCCCGCTGGCGGCGTGGTGGCATTAAGCGTTCCCACAAATGGGCTATTGGGGTTTGTTTGGGGCGAATGCACCTGCGTTTGGGCAACAAAGATGCTCTTCGTATCTGTTTGCGGACTTACCAAATAGGGTTCGCCGGCCTGCATACCTGCATCTGTTAGCCGTTGGAAAACAACGTTATTTCCTTCCACATAAGCAAACTTCGCAATGACCGCTGCTTGTCCGAAAACGCTTTTCACCTCACTGGCAGAGAGCGAAACGGGCAATGTAAGGGTGTTGAACACGCCTTGTTTAAGCGCTTGATGAATATGTACGTTTACGTTTTGTGCCTCTCCATACGTGTTTAGCTTGTCATCGTAATAGTTTATGGTTACATCTTGCGCCGTAAGCGGGTACAAGATAAGGGTTGTGCCTTGTGGAATAACAATTCCATAACAATCTATTTCCGCCCCATAGTAAGCAAAACAAGGCACGCCCGTTCGCGAATCGGCCAGCTTATACTTCTCGTTGGCGGTGAACGACGTATGAACCCAGCTGTAAGTATGTTCGGACAACTTGTTTACAGGCACGTTTGGAGCCGATGCGCTTTGGCCTGAAACCTTTCTTAGGCTTATCCTTTCAACGGCATTGATGGTGGGGAGCGCATCCACTTCTTCGTAAACACCACGTACTTCGCCTGTAACGAGGTCGCCTCTTTGCCAATCGCCGCGCTTGGAAAGCAATACACGAATAAGTGCGGTGTGGTCTTTCACAAACAGTTCTGCATCATTACTGCCCAACACTAGTGCCTTTTTGATTTTCAATGTCGCAGCTTTCCCATGTTCCGTTTGTTTGAAACTGGCGATGTCGGCAATGGTTTCTTCTTCTTTTGGCTTGTCCTCGTTGGGGTCTGTTGTTGGTGGTGTCTGCCCCTCTTCGTACGCTATCTCTACTTTTTCGAGCGAAAACGTCTTGCCCCTTGGCGGATAAACCGTGATAACCAACTGCTGCGTGTTGCCTTGCCAAACATTATCAGCCGTCAATTTACCACTCGACACCTCCATTTCTCCTGCTTTCGGCAGAACCTCTTTGCCCGATTTAAGGAAGTGGAGGGTTACTTTTCGCATGTTTTTCTGTGCTGCGATAGTCAGGGTATTGTTGTTGTACAAGCGTGCATAGCCCCAATTTACAGGCACTACCCTACCCTCACCCTTGCTGAAGGTGAGCGACACCCCACCTTGCTCAACGGTAGTGAGGGGATAACTATGGCCTTTCTTAACCTTGGGCATAAGCTTGGTGAGGTCTAACACTTCTGCGCGCATGCCTACAATGCCGCAAACGCAGGCAAACAACAAGATAAAAGTTCTTATGTACAGATGTTTCATGGTTATTAGTAGGTATTAATTAGTTAATGATGCAAATATAGTTATTTTACAAATATTTGCATATCACAAAGCAGAAAGATGTAATGAATTAAGCAAAGTTTAACACTAAGAATGAATTTATGGGGAATTAAAAGGCGTTTTAGAACAGCAGACAATGAAAAATGGGAGACAAAAGCCTCCCATTTTATAAGTTCAACCCGCTACAACGGGCACATTAAGTGAAAAACAAAAGCTACCGTCGCTTACATCGTTTGTAGAGTTCGGCAAGTTCCGCACGCGGTACGCCCATCTTTGTCAGCCTGTTAAGTTCTTGTATTGCCTTATCAAACTGTTTCATGTCGATGAGCGTTTCCACCTTATATATATAGTATTCGGTATTGGTATTATCCTTTGATATGGCCTGCTCGTAATCGAACAAAGCCAGTTGCAGCATGCCCCTTTCTCGTTCAATCCCTGCACGTACAGCGTAGGCCAAAGCCTTATCAGCGTGTTGGTTCACCAATCTGTTCGCCAAATCAAGGGCCTCAGTGTGGCGTTTCATCTTCTGATTTAAAAGGGCAAGGGCCACCAATGTTTCAAAGTTGCCCGGAATATACACCAAAAGCTTTTCGTAATCAGCCTTAGCCAGGTCGTAACGCCGCATCCGTTCGTATGCAAAGGCTCTGAAATACAATGCCGTTGCGTTGTTGGGAAAACGGGTTAAGACGTTGTCGTACTCGTCTTTGGCGTATTGCCATTGTTCCAATTGCAGGTTCAGAGCCGCTTTTCGCAAGCGTAAGTCAACAGAATCGGGGTGCATGTCGGCCTCCTTAGCCAACACGGCAATGCTGTCGCGCAACTCTTTCTTTGTCTGTGCGGCAACATTAAAGCTTATTGTGGCGACCAAGAAGGCCAAAATTATGTTTCGTTTCATTTCTTATATGCTGAGAATGGAGGGGTATTTTGTTTGCCAATCTCGTTATTCCCTTGCTTTACAGAATGCTGCAAGGAGCGTTAGAACGGCATCGGCTCATCGTTCATACGCGAACCAATCAAGCCGCCACCATCGTCGGGAAGAGCGGGTTGCGAAGGGGTATCGTCGGGGTTTTCAAACCTCGTGTACTGCCCTTTAAAGGTAAGCAGCACGTCGCCCGTGGCACCTTTACGGTGTTTGGCAATGATAATTTGCGCCATTCCGTGCAAGTCGTTGCCCTTATCGTCTTCAAATATATGGTAGTATTCGGGGCGATGCACAAACAACACCATGTCGGCATCCTGCTCAATGGCACCCGACTCGCGCAAGTCGCTCAGCTGCGGACGCTTTCCTTCAAGGCCTTCGCGGTTCTCTACGTTACGACTAAGCTGCGACAACGCAATGACGGGGATGTTTAACTCCTTGGCTAAGCCTTTAAGTGAACGGCTGATGGTTGACACTTCTTCTTGTCGGCTGCCGAATTTCATGCCGTTGGCATTCATCAGCTGCAAATAGTCTATCATGATAACGCCCACACCTTTCTCTCTAACCAAACGGCGCGCCTTGGTTCGCAGTTCAAAAACAGAGAGGCCAGGCGTGTCGTCCACGTACACTTGCGCCCCTTGTAGGTTACGCAGCCGTTTGTCAAGTCGGTCCCATTCGTCGGGCGTTAACTGTCCGTTAAGTATCTTACTGCCCACAATCTCGCATACATTGGATATAAGTCGGTTAACAAGCTGCACGTTATTCATTTCGAGCGAGAAAAATCCGATAGGCACTTGTGCGTCTACGGCGATGTTCTTAGCCAAGCTTAGCGCAAAGGACGTCTTACCCATTGCAGGCCGTCCGGCGATGATAATCAGATCGGACGGTTGCCAACCCGACGTTATCTCGTCTAGTTTGGTATAACCTGTGGGCACTCCCGTCATGCCACCGCTATTGGCCGATGCCTTTTGCAGAATGTCGATAGCCTGCTTTATCACGGGGTCTATCTGCGTAAAGTCCTGCCGCATGTTCTTCTGCGACAGTTCGAAGAGCGCACCCTCGGCCTCTTGCATCAGATTTTCAACGTCGATACTCTCGTCGAAAGCCTTTGTTTCGATGTTACTGGCAAAAGAAATAAGCTGACGAGCCAAGAACTTGTGGGCAAGTATGGCCGCATGGTACTCAATATGGGCCGAAGATGCCACTTGCGAGCTGAGTTCCACCACATAAGGTGCGCCGCCAACGTCGTCGATGGTACCGTCGCGTTTCAGTTGTTCGGTAACGGTCATGATGTCAACAGGCTTTTCGTCCATGTTGAGCGACCTTATGGCGGTGTATATCTTCTGGTGTCGGGGTTCGTAAAAGGTTTCGGGATGCAACATCTCGCTTACCACGGCGAAAGCGTCCTTGTCTATCATCAAGGCACCCAGCACCACCCTTTCCAAGTCGAGAGCTTGGGGCGGCAAGTGTCCGTAGGTGTTGTCAACGGGCACCGATTTCTTCGTTTTTCTGTTCGTATTGCTTGTTTCGGGCATGTTCTATTATGTTTATATCGTGTGTTGTCCCCTATCGTTCGGGGCGTTTCTCAATCAACAATTTGGCCGTTCGCAACATGTATATCTCTTTTTCGCAACACCGGCACAACGCGCAACAGCCTGCAACAAGCAAGCCTAAGCCTATGTTATATTGCGGGAAGAGCATAACCGAATGTGGTGCGGCATGTATTCTGCACCTTGTTCAAAGGCGAACGTAGGTACAAATTTACCAAAAATAATGCGATTACCGATGCTCATTGCGAAAAACATGTTGCACTTCGGCGCAACCTTTAATTTAATTTGACCAATATAAAGCCGTTGCGCAAAAATGTGTTACCTTTGCATAGTTAACAATCAAGACAGTTTATGATTACATTTCCCTGTGCAAAGATAAACCTAGGACTGAACATTGTGGCCAAACGCAATGATGGTTATCATGACTTAGAGACGGTTTTCTACCCCGTTCCGCTAACCGATGCCCTGGAAGTAAAGCTGATGGACGAGCAGTTTCCGTCTGAAGTGGCGTGCGACTTGAAGGTTACAGGCAACACCCTTGTAGGCGACGAACAGCAGAACTTGGTGTGTAAGGCCTACAACTTGCTGGCGCGCGACTTCTCTATGCCACGCATACATGCACATCTTCATAAGCGTATTCCCTCGCAAGCAGGTTTAGGTGGCGGTTCGAGCGACGCCGCATTTATGATAAGACTGCTAGACGAGCGTTTTAGACTGAACATCGGCAATGCAGAAATGGAGCGATACGCCGCCCAACTTGGGGCCGACTGCGCCTTTTTCGTTACCGCCGAGCCATCGTTCGCCACAGGAAAGGGCGAAATTCTCGAACCAGTGGACACGCCCCAGCACAACCTTAACGGCTATTTCTTGGCTATCGTGAAACCCGATGTGGCTGTTTCTACTGCCGAGGCCTTTAAGCACATTGTGCCTAAGCGGCCTGCCAAATGTTGTCGCGACATTGTTAGGCAGCCCATAGCAACGTGGAAAGACGAATTGACGAACGATTTTGAACAGTCGGTGTTTGCCATTTACCCCGAACTATCCAACATTAAACGCGAACTTTACGAGCAAGGAGCGTTATATGCGCAAATGTCGGGCAGTGGAAGTGCCATTTTCGGGTTGTTCGAGCAATTCCCAAAAGAAGTGGAACACCAGTTTAAAGACCACTTCGTTTATATCACGCAACTATAAAACAATACGGTTTCGCACTTTATAGTCAAAGAAAATTGGATTTGGAACGCGCGTTCAACCTGTCGGCAAATCAAATGGGCAATAGTCTATAGACGAAAAGAATTGCTTTTGGAATGCTGGTTGTGCACCGCCGTTTTATTGTCAATGTGTTAGTGAAAAACTGTTCGTAGTGCGGGTACAAACTATCTTGCAGTCACACTACAAGCGGCTTGTAGTGTCAGTACAAGTGCCGAGAAGGGGTTGTCGCGCAGGTAGAGAGTGTCAGTACAAGCACTTTGTAGTGTCAGTACAAGGGGGCTTGTGCAGATGTTATGTAGTCAAACAGAATTGGATTTGCAATACCATAGGTGCATCGTAAACAAACAAAAGTCCTCCTTATCCTCTACGCAAGGGTTTATTGATGCCGTGCTACACAACGTCTTGCATCCTTCTAACAACAATTTTCCAAAAACAATTCTGTTTGACTATAAATTCACCCTTTCAATAGAAAAGCAGGTGTATTCGTTTGAAAAGGTGGAGCATGATGTTCATACAAAGCCCACGGCCTTTGAATTGCAAGTTTTGAAGTCATCTAGGCTTTTAAAATCTCCACAAATTGAGAGGAGCTTATTATCTTTGAAGTCGACTTGACTTTTAATATTTCTATAATGAGAGGAGTGCAGGACAAGCCAACCCACTGGCTTATCAGCTCACAAAAGCACAACAACTCCCGAATACATCAACTCACAAATTCACAAACTCCCCAACTCCAAAAATCATCAGCTCAAGACTCATCAGCTCAAAAACTCCCCAACTCAAAAACTTAAATCGTTATCTTTTATTTTACAATGCCGCTCAAATTTTCGCTCCGTTCTAGCGAGAATATTGGCTATAAAGTAGGTAATTTGCCACTATTCCTAGTCTTTCGCGCCTTCTGATATGTTCAATTTTAAGAAAATGACCTGCATTTTGTACCATTTAGCCTTTCTAGAT
>NZ_KV815079.1:161873-170119 GCF_001814145.1 Prevotella sp. HMSC073D09
CATTTTGTACCATTTAGCCTTTCTAGATTGGTTGTCAACTCATTATTTTTTGCACCCAATTACCTACTTTTAGCCCCCTAAAAACCCACTTTTTAACCACCATTTTGCCCTTTTTTGCCATGTGTTTTATGGTTCTTAGAGGTTTTGTTTATACCATTGCAGTGCATATTTATGTTTTTTGTCTTACGTTTAGCTGCATTTTACACTGCATTTAGCACCATTTTACCTTGCGTTTAGCACCAAAACGCATTGTGTTTAGCATCAAAACGCACTGCATTTAGCACCAAAACGCACTGCGTTTTGCACCAAATTGCAGTACATTTAGCTGCAAATAGCCCCAAATATGGTACAAATGGCGGTTTCTTGAAATAAATATTCATTTTATCGTATTCACAGACTAACTCCTTTTTGCATCAAAACAAACCTTCGCGAGAATCGATTTTTTGCGCAAGATAGGCGCTTGGTGGATAAAAATGGCACTCATAATGTTAAATTTCTTGCGGAAAAGTTGACAGGATATGGCAAATTGACAAGTTAACAAGAAGACAAGTGGATAAGTGAACGAGTTAATTGTTCTTTTCTCGGCATGACAGTGTTCGAGCAAGCTCGACGTTGTTCATCTGGTTTAACGAAAACGTTCTTTTCTCGTGTGTTGGCATAAACACGTCCACTTTTGACATAAGAACATAAGAAACATAAAGAAACGCTCTTTACTTTTTCCTCATTATGTGCCACTGCCAGCCCGTTTTTCAACCTGTAGAGAATGTACTGAATGGCCTCCACCAGGTAGCTTTTAGTAACATAACCGCGTTTTGCTACCGACAAATGTGGCAAGATCTCAGATTTTATTGTATCTTTGTCTAGTACTTCGTAGATGAGAGGAGTGTTTATCTTGGTTTTAAATCACAAAGATAATAAACTCCTCTCAAATTGTAGAGATTTTAACGGTCTGGATGACTTCTTTTTAAAGCTGCCTTATAAAGGGGATTGGATAGTCCTAAAAGTTTTAAATCATGCCAATCTTAGTAACAAAGAAAAGTACGATGTAACCTAACACAAGACCAATTACACCAATGGCAAGGCCAATCTTCATCATCTCGTTCTGATGAACAAGCCCCGTTGAATGGGCAATGGCATTGGGAGGCGTACTGATTGGCAAGCACATAGCTGTGGAGGCGGCAATGGCAATGCCGATAAGAACGGTGGGGGTTCCGCCAATTCCTGCCAAACTTTCGCCCATTCCCTTACAAACAACGGCAAGGATAGGTACCAACAAAGCGGCCGTTGCGGTGTTGGAGATGAAGTTGGAGAGGATGTAGCATATCACTCCCGATATGAGGAGGATGACCATAGGCGACCAATTGCCAAACGGTATGCTCTTAATGGCCAGTTCTGCCAGTTTCGACTCGTTGAGTGCAAGCCCCAAAGCAAAGCCTCCAGCCACCATCCATATAACACTCCAATTGATTTCTTGCAGGTCTTTTGCCTTAACAACGCCCGTCAAAGCAAACACCGATATGGGCAACATGGCCACAGTGTTGGCTCCTACACCCGTAAACTTGTCGAACATCCACAGCAAAACGGTGATACAAAAGGTGACGGCTATAACTGGTGTTCGCCATCCGCGGTGTATATCGCCTTCGATATGCAGGTCAATCTCTTTCTTCTTGAAGGGGAAGAAGGTTTTTAACAGATACCATCCAATGAGCAACAGAATGATGGTTAGCGGCAACATGAAGGCCATCCACTGCCCAAAGCCCAACCCAAGGTTCAATCCGTCGGGGGCATTAAGGTATTTTAGCGCAATGGCGTTGGGCGGTGTACCGATGGGTGTTCCCATTCCTCCGATATTGGCTGCTACGGGAATGGCCAACGTTAGAGCGACGCGCCCTTTACCTTCGGGTGGCAATGCCTTGAACACGGGTGTAAGGAAGGTTAACATCATGGCTGCCGTGGCCGTGTTGGACACGAACATGGAGAAAGCGCCCGTAATGAGAATAAAACCCAGAAGAACCATCTCGGAGCGCCTACCAAAAGGACGCAACAACGCACGCGCCAAGAAGACGTCAAGCCCCGATTTGGTTGCGGCAATGGCCAACATGAAACCACCCAAGAAAAGAATGATGATTGGGTCGGCGAAAGTGGCCATCAATGCGCTGTGATGTATCAGTTCCGACTTGTCGATACCCGCTCGAAAGAAGAGGAAAGCATTGTCGGACGTGGTGAAGAGCAACGCGCCGATGAGCGTTACCGAAGTTGCCCACGAGGAGATAGCCTCCGTTACCCACATGATTGTGGCAAATGCGAAGATGGCTATCACGCGTTGTTGGATAACTGTCAGCCCTTCTATGCCAAAAGCCGTAGAGGGCAAGTTCCACAAAACGGCTGTGACTATCACAGCCAAGACGAACAAGGAGAATTTCTTGAATCTGAAAACCTCGCTCAATGTGTTTCTTTTGTGTTCAGACATAATTTATCTATGTGTTTATGGTTAGTAACAATGGAGCAAAGTTAAGTATTTTTTCTATTCGGCAAAAGAAATATCAGAAAAGTTTGCGCATAAGCCGAAAAATTAGTATTCGTACGCGCAGAGAAACGCAAAAAACATGCTTGTAAACCTTGCATACAAGGGCTTGACGATGCACAAAGGCCATGCTATACACGCGTTTTTAAGGTGGAATGTATGGCCAATACCTAAAAAAGATGATATAAATCACTTATTTTGTAAGGTAGAGTTTGCAAATCTAATAAATAAATGTTATCTTTGCATGGTTTTAATCGCTTAAATATAGTAGCAAACTATGGAGGCTTTTTTTCGCACTCACGCTTATCTGGTGGAACATACCAATGCCACATTGCGCCGAACCCTTATGGATGAAATTAATTGGGACGACCGCATGATTGGCATTAAGGGAACGCGTGGTGTGGGGAAAACTACATTTTTGCTGCAATATGCCAAAGAGAATTTTGCTAAGGGCGACAGGCAATGCCTGTATATCAACATGAACAACTTCTATTTCCAAAGCCGAGGCATCGCTGATTTTGCGGCCGACTTCGTTAATCACGGCGGAAAGGTGTTGCTCATTGACCAAGTTTTCAAGCAACCGGATTGGAGTTCGGAACTGCGTAAGTGCTACGACAGATACCCTGAGCTGAAAATTGTCTTCACAGGGTCGAGCGTTATGCGACTCAAAGACGAGAACCCAGAGCTCAACGGCATTGTTAAAAGCTACAACCTGCGCGGTTTCTCGTTCAGGGAATACCTCAATATCATTACAGGAAGACGCTTTAAGGCATACAGCTTAGAGGAAATCATCTCGCAACATGAGAGCATCGTGAAAGAAATACTGCCCTTGGTAAGTCCTTCGCAACATTTCCGCGATTATATTCACCACGGTTTCTACCCCTTCTTTTTAGAACAACGCAACTTCTCGGAGAATTTGTTAAAGACAATGAACATGATGACCGAAGTGGACATCTTGCTCATTAAGCAAATAGACTTGAAGTATCTCACTAAAATAAAGAAACTTTTCTACTTGCTGTCGCTCAACTCGACGAAAGCCCCGAACATAAGTCAGCTTGCCCAAGACATAGAGACAAGCAGGGCCACGGTAATGAATTACATCAAGTACTTGGCCGATGCGCGACTCATCAACATGATGCACCTTGTAGGTGACGACTTCCCCAAGAAACCGTCTAAAATAATGATGCACAACCCCAATCTGATGTACGCCATCTATCCGATAGTGCCGAACGAACAGGTTGTTATGGAAACGTTCTTCGTTAATGCGCTTTGGAAAGACCATCTAGTGAACCAAAGCAACAAGGAGCACCACTATATTGTAGACGAGAAAAAGAAATTTCGCATTTGCGATGCCAGAGGAACGAACAAGGTTAGATATAATAATGATACCATATATGCCCGATACAACACCGAAGTGGGGAAAGGCAACAAGATACCTCTTTGGCTTTTCGGGTTCCTTTATTAATACAAATACATTAATTAATATTTTATTCAAATGGCAAAAGAAAAAAAGTTTATCACTTGTGATGGTAACGAGGCCGCCGCTCACGTGAGCTATATGTTCTCAGAGGTTGCAGCCATCTATCCCATCACCCCGTCTTCGCCCATGGCCGAGCACGTAGACACGTGGGCTGCCAAAGGTAGAAAGAACCTATTCGGACAGACGGTAACGGTTCAAGAAATGCAATCGGAAGGCGGTGCGGCTGGTGCCATGCACGGTTCGCTGCAAGCCGGCGCACTTACCACCACCTTTACGGCATCTCAGGGCTTGCTGCTGATGATACCTAACATGTACAAGATTGCCGGCGAGATGCTGCCCTGCGTGTTCGACGTGTCGGCACGCGCCATCGCTTCGCACGCTTTGTGTATCTTTGGCGACCACTCAGACGTTATGGCCTGCCGACAAACGGGTTTCGCCATGTTCTGTTCGGGTTCGGTGCAAGAGGTGATGGACCTCACAGCCGTTCCCCACTTGGCAACACTACGTACAAGCATACCTTTCGTGAACTTCTTCGACGGATTCCGCACTTCGCACGAATACCAGAAGATTGAACTGATTGACCAAGACGAGATTGCCAAGCTGGTTAATCACGATGACATCAAGCGGTTCCGCGATCGCGCCCTTTCGCCCGAACGCCCCGTTACGCGCGGTACGGCAGAAAACCCCGAAACATTCTTCACTCATCGCGAGGCATGCAACCAACATTACGACAACATTCCTGAAGTAGTTGAAGAATACCTCGGTAAGATTTCGGAAATAACAGGCCGCGAATACCATCTGTTCTCTTATTATGGCGCAGAAGATGCCGAGAATATCATCATCTTGATGGGCTCGGCCACCGAAGCTGCCCGCGAAGCCATCGACTATCAGTTGAAGCAAGGCAAGAAGGTGGGTATGATTTCGGTTCACCTTTATCGTCCCTTCTCTGTTAAGCACTTGCAGGCTGCCGTCCCCAAGACGGTTAAACGCATCGCCGTGCTCGACCGTACCAAAGAACCTGGCGCAGAAGGCGAACCCTTGTATCTCGATGTGAAGAGCGCTTTCTACGACGTAGAGAACAAACCGCTAATCGTTGGCGGACGTTATGGACTGGGTTCTTCGGATACTACGCCTGCTAAGATACTCTCCGTGTTCAACAACCTCGAACTGGAAGTACCAAAGAACCACTTTACCGTGGGCATTGTAGACGACGTTACGTTTACTTCGCTGCCCGCCGTGCCCGAAATACCTATGGGAAGCGAAGGTATTTTCGAAGCCAAATTCTACGGATTGGGCGCAGACGGAACCGTTGGAGCCAACAAAAACTCGGTTAAAATCATTGGCGACAACACCAACAAGCACTGTCAAGCATACTTCTCTTACGACTCGAAGAAGTCGGGTGGCTTCACTTGTTCGCACTTGCGTTTCGGCAATTCGCCCATTCACTCTACCTATCAGGTTAACACGCCCAACTTCGTGGCTTGCCACGTACAGGCCTACCTGAACATGTACGACGTTATTCGCGGTCTACAAAAGAACGGTACGTTCTTGCTGAACACCGTTTTCGAGGGCGACGAGCTGGTTAGGTTCATCCCCAACCGCATCAAACGCTATTTCGCCGAGAACAACATCACCGTATATTATATGAATGCTTCGAAGATTGCACAAGAAATTGGGCTGGGCAACCGCACCAACACCATCTTGCAGAGTGCATTCTTCCGCATTACAGAAGTTATCCCCGTAGACTTGGCCATCGACCAAATGAAGAAGTTTATCGTTAAGTCGTATGGCAACAAGGGACAAGACGTAGTCGACAAGAACTATGCAGCCGTTGACCGCGGTGGCGAATACAAGACGCTTGCAGTAGATGCTGCTTGGGCTAACCTACCCGATGATGCTGTTGCAGCCGAAGAAGATGTACCGGCATACATCAAGGAGATTGTACGCCCAATCAACGGACAATCGGGCGACTTGCTCAAAGTATCCGACTTCGTGCGCTACGACATGGTAGACGGTACGATGTCTAATGGTGCCGCAGCTTTCGAAAAACGCGGCGTTGAGGCCTTCAACCCCGAATGGACTGCCGAGAACTGTATTCAATGTAACAAGTGTGCCTACGTTTGTCCTCACGCTTGCATCCGCCCGTTCGTTCTCGACGAGGAAGAAATAAAGAGCTTTGAGGATGCGACACTCGAAATGAAAGTTCCCAAGCCAATGGCTGGCATGAACTTCCGCATTCAGGTGAGCGTGCTCGATTGCGTTGGTTGTGGCAACTGTGCCGACGTTTGTCCTGGCAACAAGAACGGAAAGGCATTGGCAATGGTGCCCTTCACGCACGACGAACAGCAGATTTCCAACTGGAACTACCTTGCTAAGAACGTTAAGAGCAAGCAACATTTGATAGACATTAAGAGCAATGTGAAGAACTCGCAGTTTGCAAAACCCCTCTTCGAGTTCTCTGGTGCTTGTGCTGGTTGTGGCGAAACGCCTTACGTTAAGCTCATCTCACAACTCTATGGCGACCGCGAAATGATTGCCAACGCCACGGGTTGCTCATCTATCTATTCTGCATCTATCCCCTCAACGCCTTACACAACCAACGAGGCTGGTCAAGGTCCTGCTTTCGACAACTCGCTGTTCGAAGACTTCTGCGAGTTTGGTATGGGTATGGCACTGGGCAACAAGAAGATGCGCGAGCGCATTACGATGCTGCTTTCCGACCTCGTGGCCAACGATAATGTGCCTGCCGAGTTTAAGGAGGCTGCCAACGAATGGCTCAACACCAAAGACGACGCCGACGCATCGAAGGAATCGAGTGCAAAACTCAAACCCTTCATCGAGGCTGGTGCTGCCAAAGGTTGCGAAACTTGCGCCGAACTGAAAACGCTCGACCACTATCTCGTTAAGCGTTCGCAATGGATTATCGGTGGCGACGGTGCCTCTTACGACATCGGTTACGGCGGTTTGGACCACGTTATCGCATCGGGCGAAGACGTAAACATCCTTGTTCTCGACACCGAGGTTTACTCTAACACGGGTGGACAAAGCTCTAAGGCCACACCACTAGGCGCAATTGCTCAGTTTGCAGCCCAAGGTAAGCGCATCCGCAAGAAAGACCTTGGCCTCATGGCAACCACCTACGGCTACGTTTACGTGGCTCAGATAGCAATGGGTGCCGACCAAGCCCAGACTTTCAAGGCTATCCGCGAGGCCGAGGCTTATCCAGGCCCATCGCTTATCATTGCCTACGCACCTTGTATCAACCACGGTTTGAAGGCAGGTATGGGTAAGAGCCAAGCCGAAGAGGCCAAAGCTGTTGCTGCCGGCTACTGGCACTTGTGGCGTTACAACCCATTGTTGGCCGACGAAGGCAAGAACCCCTTCACGCTCGACTCTAAGGAGCCCGATTGGAGCAAGTTCCACGACTTCTTGTTAGGAGAAGTTCGTTACCTCTCTGTAAAGAAAGCTTATCCCAACGAAGCCGAAGAATTGTTCAAGGCTGCCCAAGAGATGGCCAAGCTTCGCTACAAGAGCTACGTTCGCAAGTCGCAAGAAGACTGGAGCAAAGACGAAGAAACGGTTGCCTAAAGGGTTTCTCGGCTTAATACCATCCTAATAAAATGGGTGAGAGCTGTCCTAAATGGGCATGCTCTCACCCGTTTTTGTTTGTTTTAAAGCTATTGTTAGCGTAGGCCTTCAACACACACCTGCACTCCTAAAAGTACAGGTCAACATTTTCAAGTCTGCCGCCCAACTTATAGCCGTTGACTAAAATCTATACCGATAAGATATACGCCAACACTTACAAGCCAACCTCCCTCCTTCTAGCAAGACCTGCACCGATAAAACGTAAGGCAATGCCTTTACGCAAGCCATTTTGCACAACAGATTTGGCGACCTACAAACTTACGTTTACTCAAAAACAATGGCCACTTAACACTACACACCCTATCCCAAACCTCATTTTCAGCAAGATTTTACGCCTCAATCCATTATAATAGAAGAAAAACAAAATCGCAAGGCATGAAACAGATAACTTTGATAGCCGATAATAATTGTCCACTTGCATTCTCCCACTGTTCATCTTTGTTAATATCTCAAGTAGGTAACAACTGAAATTAAACCGATTGATAACGATATACTTCCACGCGTTTAGAGCATCACTAACGCGCTTGGACATTCTAACTTGCCTATTCATCAACCCACAGACTCATCAACTTACAAACTCATCAACTCACATAC
>NZ_KV815080.1:0-2836 GCF_001814145.1 Prevotella sp. HMSC073D09
CCCAAGCAATGCCCACCACGATTAAGGCTCTGCCTGCAACCTTGCCCACAGTTCTAAGCACTGGGGAGCTTTCGATGTATTGCGTGCCTTTCCACAAGGCATCGTTGGCTTTCGCGGCTGCCTTGCTGCTTTGCGCGGCCTTCGAAAAGTTAGATTCCGAAATGACCTTGACAGGTCTGAGATTTGCAACCTTCGAACGAACGGACTTTATTAATCCCTTTGCTTTTGTTGGAGGTTTCGTTACCTTTTCCGATTTCCTTGTAGAGGACACATCGCCAGTTCCCTTGGTTGCGTAGTTGATAATCCGCATATTGCCATCGCCATCAACGTGGGTCACAGTGCGTCGTAAGCTGTTCTTATCATTGGCTGCTTTCATTGCCTCCGCATGATTTTCAGGCACGGCACCTTGTTCTAAATGTCTTCCCACCCATTTCTGGCTAAGTTGTTTGCCCGAATCCTTTGTTTTCTCTGGTCCCTTTTTCCAAGGTTTCGCATCGTCCACAATATACTCTCCATTCTTGGTGTATGCCCCATCGAACCCCTTTCCCGTAGGCTTGTCGATGTACATCAACGGATGTTTGCTCCGAATGTTCTGCATCCCCCTTGCGGCATAAAGCCTGTTGGCCGCCATCTCTCCATAATTGCCTTTCCGAATGTTGGTATTAAGTTCGATTATCCCTTTCCCCACATCATACAGCACCCTGTCTTGTACGAAACCGACGCACCGGTTGTAGTCGAGCCATTGCAGGGGGACACCCAATCCCAACCCACGGAGCACGCCGGCCGACGGGACGGTGAAGTCTGCCGTTATCTTGCCTCCCTCCTTGCATAAGAGGCAGGCGTCCTCAAATACCAGCTTATGGCCGTTCACCTTCACCCCCGCAGCACACTTGTCCCAATACAAGGGATTGAAACAGCACGGCTTGTGCGTCAGTGAACAGATGCCGAACGGGGGGATGTTCACATTCGGCACGATGTCGGCCTCCGTAACGAAAAGCTCACCGTACAGGCGACAATTGTTGCTGTGCGTAACCCTTATTTGTGTGGGAAACTGCCCCTTGTCGCAAACCAGGGTACAGTTGTCCGGGATGTATTTCTTTGCCTCTTCCATAAGTTACTCCGTGTTTGGTTCGTTCATTTCCAACGTCTCCACCATGTCTTCCGCAGCCTTGAGAACCTCCAATCCCCTTGCCGTGACCTGTATGAGCCGATGACCCGTTGCCACGGCGTACCAGTTTGAAACAGAAGTGTTGAGGTACAGCTCCGCCTGTGCGATGGTGCCGTTCTTTAAGAAAGTGTAGCTCTCCTCAAAGTCTACGTTTAGGCGCGCCTCGATGTTGTACACCTTCGTAAGGTTCTTCAACATCCTTAAGAATGTTGGCCGGTTGAAGGCTCTACTGGCAAGTGTGGCCTTGCTTACGACGTTTTTCACAAGGCCACGGTCGTCTTCTCGCGGAGCGATGCAGCTTTCCACATTGAGCGGCAGGTCCACTTCCCCAAAATAGTTCTTCAGCAAAAGTTCGTTTCGTTCCATCTCCTCATACTCCCTATGGTACCAAGGTTGGAAGAAAATGCGCCAAAAGCCATAGCCGCCAAAGAGCGAGTGGACGAACTTCTCCTTGTCTTCCAACAGTTGGGACGTTCCTTCCACCAAGGGTTCCACATCCGACGAGTATGCCCGCAATATCTCCGCCCGTTTAAGCTTCCAACGGCTCCTGACGCCGTCAAAGTCGGTAATGTTCCTCACCGCACCGTCATAGCCTACGGCCACGCGCATGTCTGAATACATGTCGCAAAGTTCGTCGTTATAGTAATGTATAAGCGCCGTACCTTTGGTAACGTGTCGGTGATGTTCAATGCGGAAGAGCAGCTCCTCGCCATTGTCCTCCAAAAGGGCCAGTTCCACAAGGCGGTCACAAACAAACTCCGTAATCTTGTTGCCCAAAAGTACGCGGTTGGCAGACGAGATGAGGTAATAGGATTGATGCCCTGTTTCAGGCAATGGTAGTGTTGCCATAACGATTTCTGTTTCACGATTGGTTAACTTCCACATCACCGCCCGTCACGAAAGTGCAGTCGCCGCCGCCGACATTGGTGTTGGTCGAGCCTTTGAAGGTAGCCTCCGACGCTTTGCTTTCTATGGCAACTGCACCTGTTGCGGCTGTTGATTTCACGTCGCCCGTCTCTGCATTTGTAACGATGCCTTCCTCCGAAATGGTAATCGTGTTTTCGCCCACCTTTATTGTTATCTTGCTTTTGCCCTCCAACAGGATGTTACCGTCAGCGTCCATTTGCAAGCAGCTAGCACCTTTCCCTACGTTAGTGGCATAGTTCGCCCCTGCATTTACCACGTGGCTGTTACCGGCAGAGATGGTGCAGTTGTTCTTCGAACTCGTCGTTGTGTTCCCTGCACCGTCCATCAAGAGCCACGCCTTGCCAGGATCGGCTAGTCGCACGCTGCCCGTCTCGTCGTTCAGTGTCAGCGTACTTCCGCTGCGCGTGGTGATGCTCTTGCAACAGTTATCTTGCCCTCCTCCCTTACCGGTCCTGCCGTTAAACAAACTCCCCATCACGTAAGGGCGGTTGGGGTCGCCGTGTCGGAAACCCACCAGCACGTGGTCGCCCACCTCGGGGATGAACACGAAGCCGCGGTTGGCGGACACGCTGTTGCTGCCCCCGCCGTCGGGCGTCATCACGCGTATCCAGCCCGTGCGCATGCCGCCCGTCTGCCAGTTCATCCGCACCTGCACGCAGCCCTTGCCGCCGGGGTCGGCATTGCTCGTAACCCGGGCCATCTGCGTCTCGGCCACGGCCAGGTCAACGTCGGGAAGGGGAA
>NZ_KV815081.1:0-831 GCF_001814145.1 Prevotella sp. HMSC073D09
GTATGCCTCAGGAGAAGGACTGTCTGCACCGATATTACAATCCAAGTCTTCTGGGCATGGCGTGTCTGCAACGGGGAATGGTCCCCTCAGGTTCGGCGTAAGCGGCAGCAAAAGCAGTCAAACGTCCCATACGGAAGTCGCCGCAATGGATGTCAACGGCGACGGCTATCCTGATTGGATAGATGAGGGGGACAGCCATGTACGCACACAATACACTTCGCCGACGGGAACACTCAGCCAACTTAGCGTCAAGACTGACATTCCGATGCCTGAGTTCAGCTCGGGTGCTTACAGCCTCGGCATAGGCAATGACGGTGCCATTGCCGTAAGCATAGGCAACAGGAACCGTTCTGAGTCGGGAAGAACAACAGGCAATTCCTCTCCAGGCGATGTCGGCAGCATGAACAATGCCAATGAGAATCCGAACAAGGCTACCACCCCCACGAATAACTCGACGGGCCAATGCGAAGGGCAGAATGCCAGTGACGGCAATGCCGTTTCCAGCCTGGCCGTCACGGCCAGCGGTAATTTCTCTCATGGAAACTCCAAGACTACACGCGATTGGTTGGACTGGAATGGTGACGGATTACCCGATATGGTTGAAGGCGATGCCGTGAGGTACAATCTCGGCTACGGTTTCACAGGGTACATGCCGCGAGGCTGCCAGGACTTGGATGCCACATCCAACACCAACTGGGGTGCGGGATTGGGAACAAAAATCACCGTTCTCGGCAACGCGGAGATTACGGGAGGTTTCAACGGCACGAAGACAACGACCCTTACAAACTGTTCCTATGCCGATCTTAACGGTGACGGAATGCCGGATAAAAT
>NZ_KV815082.1:0-10406 GCF_001814145.1 Prevotella sp. HMSC073D09
TAAGAGGGAATTAACTGAATTACCCTAATTATAGTTAAATGGTGTGGGCTGCACTGAAATGGGTTGATATTTCTTTGTAACTTTGCAGTGCAAAAACTCAATATGCGCGTCGGGTTTTTGCAATTAGGATAGCAATTTGGCTGAAAATAGAAACAGAATAGTATTTAGATAATAGAGTATGAGACAAAAGAAATGGTTAATGTTGGTGGCCTGTGTTGCACTCTTGGCTGCATGTGGCGGCAAGGGCAACATGAAAATGGACAACAACGAATATCCCGTAATGACGGTAGGCACGCAAGGTTCGGAGACGGAAACAACTTATCCGGCCTCTATTAAGGGTGTGCAAGACGTGGAGATAAGGCCCAAAGTGTCGGGTTTTATCACCAAACTTTGCGTGCAAGAAGGGCAGGTGGTTAAGGCAGGGCAGCTGCTTTTCGTCATCGACAACACCACGTATCAGGCAACTGTGCGCCAAGCGCAGGCCGCACTTAATTCGGCTAAGGTGCAGCTTAACACCACCAAGCTTACTTTCGACAACAGCAAGAAACTTTTCGAGCGCAACGTTATCGGTTCGTACGAACTGCAAACGGCGCAGAACGCCTACGAAAGCGCGCGTGCTGCCGTGGCGCAAGCACAGGCCTCGCTGTCTTCGGCAAAAGATATGTTGGGCTTTTGCTTTGTGAAAAGTCCGGCTAACGGCATCGTGGGTAGCTTGCCTTACAAGGTGGGAGCGTTGGTTAGCGCGCAAAGCGTAGAGCCATTGACAACCGTTTCGAATGCGGCTACCATCGAAGTGTATTTCTCGGTGAACGAGAAAGACGTGTTGAACATGTCGAAACAAGCGGGCGGAACGCACGCCGCCATTAGCGATTACCCCGAAGTAAAGCTGAAATTGGCCGACGGAACGATGTACAAACACACGGGTAAGGTGGTAAAGATGAGTGGCGTTATCAGTCAAACTACGGGTGCGGTGTCGCTTATCGCACGTTTCCCCAACCCCGAACACTTGCTTAAAAGTGGTGCATCGGGCACTATTATCGTGCCACGCGTTAGCACCAACAGCCTTGTTATCCCCCAAAGCGCAACTACCGAGATACAGGATAAGGTGTTTGTGTACAAGTTGGGTGCCGAAAACCGCGTGAAGTACACCGAGATTACCGTCGACCCGCAAAACGACGGCAACAATTATGTGGTTACTGGCGGACTGAAAGCTGGCGACAAGATTGTTACCCGCGGACTAACTACGCTTACAGACACCATGAAGATTGTGCCGCTTACCGAGGAAGAGTATCTTAAAAAGGTGTCGGATGCGGCCAAGCTGGGCAAAAACCAGACTAGCGCAAAGGGATTTATCGACATGATGAAGAAGAAGTAGAACAATAGTTTTTTTAAGTTTCTTAGTTTATAAGTTTTTCGTTTATAAGTTTCCTAGGCTTTGAGTTTTGGTGCGATGAGCCTTGCTTACGATGCGTTGTTTTGTGCTTAATATGGATAGTACGCAGGTGTGTTGCCTGTTGCGGCATAAGCAAATACCCGTTTCGGGCCTCGCAAACCAAGCTAAATGTGCATCGCCGCTGCTGTTTGCCTTGGCATTAGCCCGACAAGCACAGTACGGATAAAAGCGGTTCTAGGGGGTTGGGCATTGTTCGCCCTCGGCATAAAGCGTCGAAAAAACGAAATAAACTCACGAAACTTAAATGTTCAATAAGTAAGATATGACATTTACAAGATTCATACAACGCCCAGTACTCTCCACGGTTATCTCCGTGTTTCTTGTGTTGCTGGGTTTAATCGGCATCGTGTCGCTGCCCATTGCGCAGTATCCCGACATCGCACCGCCCACCATTTCGGTGATGGCGCACTATCAGGGAGCCGATGCGCAAACGGTTCTCAACTCCGTGGTGGTACCTCTTGAAGAGAGCATCAACGGCGTGGAGAACATGACCTACATGGAGAGTACCGCCACAAACGACGGTACGGCCATGATAACCATCTACTTTAAGCAGGGCGTTAATGCCGACATGGCCGCCGTGAACGTGCAAAACCGCGTGTCGCAGGCACAAGCGCTGTTGCCCGCAGAGGTTACGCAGGTGGGTGTTACCACCTCGAAACGGCAGACGAGTAACGTGCTGATGTACACCATAACGTCTTCCGACGGACGTTACGACGAGAAGTTCATCACCAACTTCAACGAAATCAACATCCAACCGGCCATCAAGCGTGTGCAGGGAGTGGGTAACGTGCAGTCGTTTAGTTCCGGTACGTACTCTATGCGTATATGGTTGCAGCCTGATAAGATGAAACAATACGGGCTGATGCCTAGCGACGTGACTGCCGCACTTGCCGAACAGAACATTCAGGCCGCGCCAGGTTCGTTTGGCGAACAGAGCAACGTGGCCTTCGAATACGTGATGCGCTATAAGGGAAGGCTCAAAACGCCCGAAGAATACGGCAACATCATCATCAGCAACAACACCCAGGGCCAAACGCTTTACTTGAAAGACGTGGCCAAGATTGAGCTGGGCGCGCTGGGTTATTCTGTGACGATGAAGAATAACGGCCACCCTTCGGCGATGGGTATGGTGCAGCAGATTGCCGGTTCTAACGCCACACAGATTGCACAAGACGTGAAGAAGGTGTTGGAAGAGCAATCCAAAACCTTCCCCCCAGGTCTTGAATATAAGATAAACTACGACGTTACCGAATTCCTTTTCGCCGCAATAGAAGAGGTGGTAATGACCCTGATCATCACCTTTGTGCTGGTGTTCTTCGTGGTTTACGTCTTCTTGCAAGACTTCCGCTCAACGCTCATCCCGCTTATCGCCGTACCCGTGTCGCTCATTGGTACGTTCCTCTTCTTGTGGATGTTCGGTTTCTCCATCAACTTGCTAACGCTCTCGGCCTTGTTGCTGGCCATTGCCATCGTGGTAGACGATGCCATTGTGGTGGTTGAGGCCGTGCACGCCAAGTTGGATATGGGATATAAGAGTTCGAAGGTGGCCGCCATCGACGCCATGAACGAGATTTCGGGTGCCATTATCTCCATTACGCTGGTTATGGCCTGCGTGTTTATCCCCGTTTCGTTTATCAGCGGCACGTCGGGAACGTTCTATCGCGAGTTCGGTGTAACCATGGCCGTGTCTATCATCATCTCGGCCATCAACGCCCTTACCCTTTCGCCTGCGCTTTGCGCCATCTTCTTGAAACCCCATGCCGAGGGCGAACATGGGCGGAAAACGAGTTTTGTAGACCGTTTCCATGCTGGCTTTAATGTGGCCTTCAACAAGGTGTTGGGCAAATACCGCAAGGGTGTAGAGAACATCATCAAGCATCGCATCGTTACAGGTGTGGCCGTGTTGGTGGGTATTGTGGTGTTGGTGTTCACTATGAGCACAACCAAAACGGGACTTGTTCCTAACGAAGACACGGGAACGCTCTTCGTTACCATCTCGTTGCCGCCGGCCACTAGCCAAGAGCGTACGCAAGAGGTGGTTAAGCAAGTGGATGAGATGCTGGCCAACAACCCCATGATACAAAGTCGCGAACAAATTGCGGGCTATAACTTCATTGCAGGCCAAGGTTCCGACCAAGCAACGTTCGTACTTAAACTCAAACCGTTTGAAGAACGTACGGGTGGGTTCTTCTATAAGCTTTCGGGCTTGTGGCAGGGCGACGGCATTATGCGATTCTTTGTGGATGTGCGCAGCTCTAACATGATTCTTGGCACCATCTATAAGCAGATTTCGAGCATCAAAGGCGCACAAATTATAGCCTTCGGTGCGCCGATGATTCCCGGTTACGGACTTGCCAACAGCGTTACTTTCACCGTGCAAGACAAGACGGGCGGCAGTTTGGACCACTTTTTTAAGGTGACACAAGACTATCTGAAAGCACTGAACGAACGGCCCGAGGTGATGAACGCCATGACTACCTACAACCCCAACTACCCACAATATCTGGTAGATGTGGATGTAGCCAAGTGTAAGCAGAGCGGCATCAGTCCGCGCGTGGTACTTTCAACGCTGCAAGGCTACTATGGCGGCATGTACGCATCCAACTTCAACAGCTTTGGTAAGCTATATCGCGTAATGATTCAGGGCGACGTTGCCAGCAGGATGAAACCAAGCGACATCACCAACATCTACGTGCGCACTTCGCAAGGCATGGTGCCCGTAAGCGAGTATTGCACACTTACACGTGTGTATGGGCCGTCTAACGTGCGGCGTTTCAACCTCTTCACCAGCATCAACGTCAACGTAACACCTGCCGACGGATATTCTTCGGGCGAGGTTATCAAAGCCATTGAAGAGGTGGCAGCACAGAACCTGCCAACGGGTTTTGGCTACGACTTCTCAGGTCTGACGCGTTCGGAACACGAGCAAAGCAACACCACTGCGCTTATCTTTGCCCTTTGTTTGGTGTTCGTTTACCTCATCCTCTCGGCCCAATACGAAAGTTATCTGCTGCCCTTGTCGGTAATTCTTTCGTTGCCCTTCGGCTTGGCGGGCGCGTTTATCTTTACGCAACTCTTCGGACATCAGAACGACATCTACATGCAGATTGCGCTTATCATGCTCATTGGCCTATTGGCAAAGAACGCTATCCTTATCGTTGAGTTTGCTTTGGAACGCCGGCGCACGGGTATGGCCATTAAGTACAGTGCCATTTTGGGTGCGGCATCGCGTCTGCGACCCATCTTAATGACCGGCTTGGCCATGGTTATCGGTCTGTTGCCCATGATGTTTGCCAGCGGTGTTGGTAAAAACGGAAACCAAACACTTGGTGCGGCAGCCGTTGGCGGTATGCTCATCGGTATGATGTTGCAGATATTTGTTGTGCCCGCGCTCTTCGTTATCTTCCAATACTTGCAAGAGAAGTTCACACCCTTGGAGTTTGGCGACGAAGAAAACCGCGAGGTAAAGAACGAGTTGAAACAGTATGCACGCCAAATGGCGATAGAAAAAGACGTGAAAGCAAAACAATGAAGATAAAGAATTTCATCCTCCTGGCCCTTGCAGCCGTTGCCTTAACGGGCTGCAAGAGCCTCTATGGCAAGTACGAACGCCCTGCGGTTAAGGCCGAAGGCGTGGTTCGCTCGCCCCTTTCAGACACCGACACGCTGGCCGTTAGCGATACGGCTAGCTTTGGAAACCTGCCCTGGCGTAGCGTGTTTACCGACCCGCAGTTGCAGTCGCACATTGCAACAGCGCTTGAAAATAACTACGACTTGCTGAATGCGGCCCTCAATGTAAAGATGGCCGAGGCGCAATTAAAGTCGGCACAGCTGTCTTTCTTGCCCTCGTTTGCCTTCACTCCGCAGGGAACTATCAGTTCGTGGGACGGCCATGCGGCCGTAAAAACCTACTCGTTGCCCGTGTCGGCCAGTTGGACCATCGACCTCTTCGGCACACTTCTCTCGGCCAAACGCAGTTCGCAAATGGCCTTGATAGGCATGAAAGACTATCAGCTTGCCGCTCGTACAAGGCTTATTTCCAACGTAGCCAACCTGTATTACACGCTGCTGATGCTCGATAAGGAGCTGGAACTGATAGACGAAATGGAGGTATTGGCCAAGGATACGTGGGAAACCATGCAGCTGCAAAAGGAATATGGCAACGTTCGTTCTACGGGTGTGCAGAGTGCCGAAAGCAATTACTACTCGGTTCAGGCACAAAAGGTGGGGCTGAAACGTCAGCTGCGCGAGGCCGAAAACGCCCTCTCGTTGCTCCTTGGACAGTCGGCGCGCAGCATTGCCCGCGGCAAATTCGATGGTCAGAGCCTGCCAGCCAACTTCTCAACGGGCATTTCTTTGCAGATGCTTAACAACCGTCCCGACGTTCATGCTGCCGAAATGAGCTTGGCACAGTGTTTCTACAATGTGCAAACAGCCCGCAGCCGTTTCTATCCAACACTCACATTGAGTGCGCAAGGCGGCTATACCAACAGCGGCGGCATGGGTATAACCAATCCGGCCAAGCTGTTGCTCTCGGCTGTGGGTAGCTTAACGCAGCCCATTTTCCAGCGCGGACAGCTTATCGCAGGCCTTAAAGTGGCCAAGATACAATACGAACGCGCCTACAACACTTGGCAGCAGATGGTGCTAAGTGCAGGCAACGAGGTGAGCAACGCTTTGGTATTGTACAACACGTCGGCCGAAAAGAGCGACATTGAGGCCAAACAAATCGTTACGCTCCGTCAGAATGTGGAAGATACTAAGATGCTACTCACCGAGAGCCGGGGTAGCTATCTCGAAGTGATTACCGCCCAACAAACCTTGCTGAAAGTGGAACTCTCGAAGGTTCAAGACGACTTTAATAAGATGCAAGCCGTTGTAAACCTCTACATGGCGTTGGGAGGTGGAAAGTAGGAATGTGAGGTAGCGGGATGCAAGTTAATTTATTGACTTGTCCACTCATCAACTTGTCTACTCGTTAACTAATTAAAACTCATACAGATGTCAAGCGATATAAGTTCAAGAGCAGAGGTGTCGCCACGCGCCAAGATAGGCGACAACTGCAAAATTTACCCCTTCGTCTACATAGAAGACGATGTGGAGATAGGCGACAACTGCGTTATCCACCCCTTCGTAAGCATACTTAACGGCACACGCATGGGCAGTGGAAACAGTGTTTATCAATGTTCGGTGTTGGGAGCGTTGCCCCAAGACTTCAATTTCGTGGGCGAAAGGTCGTTCCTCATCATCGGAAACGACAACACCATCCGCGAAAACGTGGTTATCAACCGCGCCACGCACGAGGGTTGCAAAACCGTTATCGGCAATCACAACTTCCTGATGGAGGGTGCGCACATCTCGCACGATACGCAAGTGGGCAACGATTGCGTGTTCGGCTACGGCACTAAGATTGCAGGCGACTGCTTAATTGGCAACGGCGTGATATTCTCTACGGGCGTTATTGAGAACGCCAAGACTCGAGTTGGCGACCGCGCCATGATTCAAGCAGGCACAACATTCTCGAAAGACGTACCTCCTTACATCATACTTGGCGGTAAACCGCTGGCTTATGGCGGCGTAAACACCGTGATGCTGAAAGCCGATGGCGTAGACCCGAAGAACATTAAGCACATTGCTAACGCTTACCGACTGGTGTTCCACGGGCAAACAAGCGTGTTCGACTCGGTGTTGCAGGTGAAAGAGCAGGTGCCCGACGGTCCTGAAATACGCAATCTCGTGCAGTTTATCGAGGCAACCGAGGGTGGTATCGTTACCAAGATGTAGACTTTCTTGGATTCGTTCATACCTTTTTATATTGCAACTTAACCACTTGCGAGTTGCGAAATACAAGTTTAAAGGCCATGACTATACTCATAAGGGGTGTAGTCATGGCCTTTCTTTTTATGTTAAGAAACACATGTGCATTTGTAGGACGAACCGATATTTTTCTTAAATTTGCAGACATAAGTAGCTTGTTAGTCAATCTCAGGCTTGTACAGCGGTACTAATCATCAATTGTTCTTATTGCAAGAGAGTTCTCCCAGCGATTAAGCTACATCTATAATAAGGAGTAACAGCTTGTACTTCTCCTGATTAAAACCTTCTTTAAAGGCGTGCATTGGAGCATAAGTTAATAAAATATATCTCACTAACAATAACATGAAATCTAAATGAAACAGTTATGATGACACGAAACGTAAAGAAGACGAACTTTGTTTCGCCAATGATTTGGTTATGCGTCTTGTTGGCTTGCGCCTGCAACCAATTAGAAAACGATGTGGGGTTGTCGTTGCCAGATGAGGTGACAAACAGAGAGGCCCAACGGTTTATTGACGCATTAAACGCCTCGACCGACCAGCACCCTGGGTTTCAAAGCTTGACAAAAGGCAAGCAGGTATACTTCGAGGACATTCGCTTGTGCAACAGTTCGATGCACGGCATGGTGTTTATTGTGCCTTTTGGCAATGAAGGAACAGGGACGGTAAGCGGTGCTTTGTATTATCCTGTTGGTTTTACACAGCTGGATGACGAGCGCGTTGAACTGAACAACAAACTTAAAAGCCCACAAGTGGTTAATGCCGAAACGCTCAACAACGACATCCCAATAACGCAGCGTTTCCTCTATTCTAATGATTTTACTATCTTATCTGATAAGGGATTGCAAGTAGACGATAGCCTTAAAGCGTACGAGTTTCTTAAAGACAGCATGATGCCATTAACGCAGGAACAGTTGCCAAGAACAAGGTATGAAAATCCCTACACCGAGGGGGCAAAGGCTGTGTTTAAGTTAAGCTATACATCAAGCTACACTGGTCCACTAGATTGGGATTGCCATGGTGTTGGGCACAACACAATGGAAGAATGGGCAAAAGAAGCATTGTGGCGTTCAGAGATACCACCCTATTATTGCAAAGTGGAAAAAGAATGGTACGAAAATAAAATAGTTGTTGCCATTGATTGCGAAGTGTTATATCGCAAATGCTCAGACCCAAGAGTCTTTGCCATGAACTATAGCAGCATGCTCCATCAAGTGGCTGCAGCACATAGGGTTAATATGTTTATACAGGTCACTTATCAGGTATATGGCACTTACCGTCTTGGATGGAACCGTGGAACAGGCGGGAGCACAGGTGAATATAAGCCCAAACCTTACGATGGGCTTTATGCAGACAACTATGCCTCAAGACTAATTCCCCAGAGCAAAATTCCAGAAGAATGCGACTCACTGCCTTACTCCAATGAGGCTAAGAGCACCATGAAGGAAATGTTGGACAGTTTGTTCTCACTGAAGCCTTATAAAGGGCAGAAAAAGAACTACATAGACCTGTCTCAGTTTAAAAAGCTTGTTAAAGAACATGGTAATGTGGAGCATGTTTGTGTTATTAATGTTTATGATGATAATCGTCATTACATGTTGGAGCCCGAAGGAGGAGGACTTGTAGATCGTGCGCCATACACTGCAAATTTCTACACGAAATATACGCTCCACAACCATCCTAATCTTACTCCTCCATCAGCTAAGGATTTGTTAAATCTCTGCTCCGACGCGGCTGGTCAAGAGTGTCCTAATATGCGTGGTTCATTTGTTTTCATAGACGAGAACACCTATTACGCATTGATTATCAACGACAGAAAGAAAGCGGCAGCCATGTTCAAGGAGATTGAGAACGAAGTGGCAGATAATAATGATTTTAAACCGGATGGAAAATGCGGTAAAATACTGAACCAGTATAGAAGTATTAATAGCTTTAAATCAAGCGATGAAACTGCCATTGCTAGATTAAGTACAATCATTAACCACTTCGATGGTGGTATCAGTATCGTGAAATGCCATATAACAGACAAGCCCGACTATACCACATACGGTTCGGAGAAGGTTAGTTACAAACCCATTAAATGTTAAGACGATGAAAAGGTTATTTATATTGATGATGTTGCTATGCTTTAGCATCACCATGTACGCCCAAAACACTCAGACGGATGCTGAACGCGAAAGGGAAAGTAAGATGCTAGAAGCTTTCTTGCCTACCCTTGATGCACGGAGAAGCGAATTTGTTGGCCAACCCGCCAAGAAGCTATTTGATGTTATAAGGGGCAGTGCCTTTAAGATAAGGAACATTGGGACAGAGGAAACCAGTCCGTGGGCTGAATATAAAGGCAAAATGTGGGTATACGGACTATCTCTATTTAATAAGCCAGCCCAACAAGCGATGAAGGATAAGGAGGTTTATATCATACGCATAATCTTAGACGTTCGTTGGGATACTAGTGCCTTTTGGGATTCTGTCAGACCTGCTGGGCCTGCATGGATGGAGGCCATTATCCGTAAATGTCTTGATGCAAAAGTGAAAAATGTTTCTTGGGAACACTTCTATATACCCGAACGTAAGACATCTAGTGAGAAGTAAGGCTAACTCGTTTGATACATATTCGTTTGATACATATTGGCGCAAAAAATAAAGTGAGATATATTACGCCGTATGTATAAAAACGAAACAATACCTTGCGTGGGTGCGGCATACGTACCCGCGCAAGGGCATTAGAAGGTTTGCATGACATTGCTATATAGACAGCATGCAGACTTACAACGTATGATGCAGAGGAACTACATTAAATGTTAAGACGATGAAAAGGTTATTTATATTGATGTTTTCGCTATGCTTTGGCATCACCATGTACGCCCAAAACACGCAGACGGATGCGGAACGCGAAAGGGAAAGTAAGATGCTCGAAGCTTTCTTGCCAACATTAGATGCAAGAAAGAGCGAATTTGTTGGCCAGCCAGCCAAAAAGCTATTTGATGTTATTAGGGGCAGTGCCTTTAAGATAAGTAACGTTGGGGCGGAGAGAACCAGCCCTTGGGCAGAATATAAGGGCAAAACCTATATCTATGGTCTATCTCTCTTTAACAAGCCCGCTCAACAAGCGATGAAGGATAAGGAGGTTTATATCA
>NZ_KV815082.1:10506-21948 GCF_001814145.1 Prevotella sp. HMSC073D09
ATATCATACGCATAATCTTAGACGTTCGTTGGGAGTCAAGTGCCTTTTGGGATTCTATTAGGCCTGCTGGTCCAGCATGGAGGGAAGCCTTTATCCGTAAATGTCTTGATGCGAAAGTGTTGGATGTGTCTTGGGAACACTTCTATATACCCGAACGAACGACATCGAGTGAGAAGTAAAGTCCTCCTTTTCCTCTGCGTATGGGTTGTGTTGATGCCATGCTACGCACGTCTTGCGTTCTTCTAACAACATTTTTCCAAAAGCAATTCTGTTTGACTATAATTGGTAAAAGAACAACTCCTACCCCCTACTCTATTCGCACGGAGCGGGGACGTAGGGGGCGTTATCCCTTAGGAGAGTGTATGGGGGACGGGCGGATGTTTACTTTCTCATCCTGGAAGTATCAACTTCTTTCTTCGTTTTGGCCTTGTAGTTGCCGAACTTATAAATAACGCTGAGCGCAAGGGTTGTCCAATCTTGCACCACTCGCAAGCCGAAATCTTGGTTGCCATAGCCCGAATGTGTGACCATTCGGCGATTGGTTAGGTTAAACCCCGACAACACTGCATTCCATTTTCCATTTGCAGATGCCCACCGCATGGAGGCATTTAAGGAGAACATGCCATTGATGTCGTACACCCCTTGAATGGCGCGGGACTGGAACGTGGGACTAACGGAAAAGCGCACATTAGTTTTTTTGCTCAACAGAGCCGACACATTGCCTCCTGTCCGCATGGAGAAACGTTGGCGATTGAAAGGCAAATCGAAGAAGTGGTTGTTCTTATCGCTGATGAACATGCCTGTAACATAAACGTTGCCGTTGAGCCATGAGCCTGCCGAAAAACGCGCCATTGCCTGCAAGCCAAAGATGTTGCGGTGGTTGAAGTTAACATCCTGCATCACCACCGCCATGCGATTGCTAAGCTGATAGGGCAATTGTATAGCGTAATCGTTGCAGATATGGGCAAATGCCACAAGGGTGTAACGGCCTTTGATGAGCCAAGACAGCGACGTGTCGTAGCTTTTGGAGGGCCTTAACAAGGGGTTCCCCCATATCTCAGAATAGGCAGAGGAGTAGTAAATCTGGCTCATCGTGCTCCAATAGCTTGGGTAAGTGGCGTTAGAGTTGAACGATAGGTTCAGCGTATGGTAGCTGTTTACCTGCCATGCCGCGTTCAGGGTGGGGAAAACACGCCAATCGTTCCATTGCGGCGTATGATAGTTCTCTATGGCTAGGGTTGTTTCTAGGCTGACTCCTTTCCCAAACTGTTTGCTAAATCCTATGTAACCATTAAAGCGTTGCTCATCAATGTTCACCTCGCTGGTGGCCTCTGGTATCACTATGCCAGCATCGTTGAGTGTGGTTTGATAGCTTTTGTTGTTTGTGGTTTGCCATTCAAGACCATAGCTTAACTGCCATCCGCGCCCTAAGGTGTGTACCTGGTCGGCCGTGAATAGCCATTTTCGGATGGTTTGGTCGCTCTTTGCAGCCACCACTCGCCTATCTGCGCCCAATTGTCCATTGAGAGATTGGTTGCGTGGCGAACTATAATAGGTGTATGTTCCGTTAAGTCGCAGTCCGAAAGGCAGGGTGTAATATAGGCCGATGTTGTGCAGCAGATTGTGTCCCTCGCTGCTTTGTGCAGATACGCTGCTGCCCGTTGTCGTGTTTTTGCTGTCAATGAAGTTAGCGCTTGAAATATAGGACAATTCAACCGTGTGGTGTTCAGCAAAGCGATAGACTAGGTCAACACCGATGTCGTGGGATGTTCCGGTGCTAGTGTTGCTTGTCTTGTCGCTGTAAGCCACGCGCGTTCCGTTCAGCGGATGCTGGGCATAGTGTTCTGCCTCTGCATATCCTTTACCGCCAGTAAAGGTATAATTCAAGTCGAGTGTAAAGCGTCCATTGGCATACAACAAGTTGCCTTGCCCAAGGCCTCGTGCATATTTCGACTTGTTGAGCGTGGCTTGCAGCTGCCCCGAAGTGTGGTGCTGTCCGCCGTAGTCGTTGGTTATGATGTTGATTGCAGCTCCGCGAACATGGTATTGTGCAGGAGCCGAAAGCATTACTTCGGCTTTCGACAGCCGCGAGGCAGGCATGTTTTTAAGTTTTGCTATGGCTTGGGCTTGGCTTAGGGTGCTGGCCTTTCCGTCGATAATGAGTGTTACGCTTGCGCCAACCAAGCTTAGACTGCCGTCGGCTGCACTAATGCCTGGTATGTTGGTGATGGCATCGTAGGCGTTGTCGGCAGGGAGTTTCTCTAAAAGCAGCTGCATATTATACACTAGCTTGCCCCTTTCGAGTTTAACAGTGGGGCGTTCGCCTTTCACAACCAGTTCGGGTAGTTCGCGATAAAGCGAGTCGATAGACAAACTGTCGCTTGTATTGACTTTACCTTGTGCGTACGAAAGCGCACAAGTAAACAAAGAAAGGACTAATATGCTGCATCTTGGTTTCATTGGCGTATATGTTGGTGGGCAGATTACATTGACAATCAACGCAAAAACTTGCTTTTGCTTAATGGATTAAACGTTTATGGCATCGCAACAAAGTTACAAAAAAATGAAATATGAAACAACATTAAAGAGGAAAAATCTTGGTAAGAGGTGAAGGGGTGAAAGGGTGAAAGAGTGAAAGAGTGAAAGAGTGAAAGAGTGAAAGAGTGAAAAAATGGCTAACGCCACCGATGCACTTGGCTTAACTTCATTGCCCACTTACTCCTTTGCTACTCATTAAAAAAGCATTTGGCTTAACTCCTTAACTCCTTAACTACTCACAAAAAAACATTTGACTTAACTCCTTAACTAGGATGTTAGTTAACGAGTTGACAAGTTAACGAGTTGACAAGGATTATCGTCCACTCTGCAACCAAGCATTTGGCTTAACTCCTTAACTCCATAACTCCTACTAGAAAGCATTTGGCTTAACTCCTTTAACTAGGATGTTAGTTAACGAGTTGACAAGTTAACGAGTTGACAAGGATTATCGTCCACTCTGCAACCAAGCATTTGGCTTAACTCCTTAACTCCATAACTCCTAAAAGTAAAAGGATAAAACGGAAAAGGGGTGAGCCACACAAATGTGACACACCCCAATGATTACTTATAAGTTTGGCTATAGGTTTGTTCTAGAAATCGAACACTTCTGCGTAAGTATTATTTCACTTCTTACGCTTGAGCACTTTAGAACCAACCTATTTGCTACTCAGTTGTTGATAAATACTTACTTAACGCCCAAAGCTTGCTTAGCCGCTTCGTTTTCAGGGTCAATCTCCAACACCTTCTTCCAATATCCGTCAGCCGTTGCCTTATCGTTCTTCACAAGGTAATAATAACCCAGGTAGCGATAAGCCTCAGTCAAGCGGGCATTGTCGGCCTTGTCGCGGTCGGTTTTGGTAGCCAAAGAGTTTACGATAGCCTCGTAGAAAGGCTTGGCAAGACCTTCTTTGGTCTCGGGGTCGAGATTGGAATTGATGCGAGCACGCATAAAGTTGGCGAAGTCGATGTTGGCAGGGAACTTCTCGCCCAGACGCGCATAAACATCATCGGCCTTCTTAAACGAAGCTTTCTGCTGGTCGCCCGTCTGCTTTGCAGCCAAATTCATGTAGATGGTAGCCAATCCTGCCATGTCGCTAGCCGTAGTCTTGGGGGCATGTTTGAGATACTCCTCATAATAAGCGGTGGCCTTATCAAAATCTTCTTTTGATAGATAGAGGTCGGAAAGAGCCTTGCGGTTACTATTAACCAACTCTTCGTTGCCCTTGTTCTCTTCCATCGCCTTGTTAAACATCTCGATAGCCTTGTCGTACTGTTTGTCGTTCTTCAGAGCCGTACCATAATAGGTGTAGTCGAAACCCGTGAACTTAGAACTGTCAGAGGCGTTGAAAAGAGCATCGGCATACTTCAAAGCCTCGGCGGTGCGCTCCATGTCGGTAAGGTTATAGAAAGCAAGACGGTTCCAAGCGGCCTTACGTGGGTTGCGCGAAAGTCCGTACAGAGCCATTTCCAAACTCTTATCACGCTTTTGCAGCATCCACGCCTCGGTAGCATAGTTGGTAATATCCACATCCTCGAGTTTGCTCTTGTCGGTTACCTTGTCATAATACTGCAAGCTCTGCTCCATGCGGTTAGAGGCATAGAGAATACGGCCGGCTAAAGCATCAACAGCCACGTCGGGGCGTTGTGCACGCAAGTCGTTAAGCTTTGCCACAGCTTCTTCGGGACTACGTCCGCGGTAGATGTTGGCATACTTGAAGTATCCTTCGGGGTTCTTTGGGTCGAAATAAATGGCTTGCTGATACCATGCAGCAGCGGCACCGCCATCATCCTTCAACACCTCGATGTCGCCCAAGAGGATGTAACCTTGACCGTAGTTCTTGTTGGCCTTGATAGCCAGGTTGGCATACTGCTTGGCATTTGCCGTATCCTTGGCCTCGAAATAGGCGCGTCCAATACCAGCCAACACCTCGGCGTTCTTCTTGTTCTTTTTGAACACTTCTTTAACTTGGTCTTTTGCCGCAGCGGGGTTGGCGATAATTACCTTAGAGATGGCGTCGATGGTAGACTTATTGTCTTGCGCCATGAGCGGCGCGCTGATACCTACCACCAACGCACCTAGTAAAAGATATTTAACTGTTTTCATAATCCTACGTTCTTATAATACTCTTAGCGTGTTCTGCAAAACGCTTTACTGTTTGCGTTCGTTACTTTCTGAGCTGACAGCTAGCGCATGCCTTGCGTCAGTGCTTGCGCATTTGTCAGTTGTTCGTTGTTCTACCCCTGTGCCTACGTTGCGAGCAACATGAGAAAGTTCAACGTAAGGGATGCGTTACGGCAAGTTCGCAACCTGCCGCAAGCATGCCTATACCTTCTTAGACGACAGAAGGCTCCAATTGTTTTATCTATTGATTAACATTAACATCCCTTATGGTTATGTTACCTTGCACAGGCAACAATCCTGATTTAAGGATGATAAGCTGCCCTTTGGGCGATGCCATGAACTGCGCAAATCCCCAAGGCAGCCCATGATAAGGGTCGTTGAGAAGGGCGTAGATGGTTCGTATCAATGGATAATTACCGTTATATATATAATATTGGTAAGGTTTCCAACTGTTGGCTGGCGTGCCTTTGTCTTTTCTACTTACCGACATTACACGAATATTCTTGTTGAAAGTGAGATTGGTGCTATCTCGTTTGTCGTTGAGCCAGTTGCTGCCGATAATGCCGATGGCATTCGGAGTCTTCTCAACGTAGTCCACCACGTCGGCCGTTTTGTTCGTTGCAACGACATTGGGGTTGGTGATGGGTTTTCCGCCAAGTATGGAGTCTTCGGCGAAGTGTACGGTGCTAGACCGCTTATTGTCGAAAACCACCGTGATGGTGCCCCGCTTTGAACCGGGGAAGATGTCGCCCCAATTCTTCGCCTCGCCGCGAAGCACACGCGCGATGTCCTTAACAGAAATGCAAGTGTCGACATTGTTCTTGTTTACGATGAGCGCCAACCCATCGTAAGCCAACTTGATGGTTTGTGGTCGGAACTGCTTATCGTAAAGGCTCTGGTACTCTTTCTTTTTGAAATCACGACTGGTGATTACGAGGCTGACGCTATCTTTAAGCAAGAGCGTGATACCTTCGCCCTCGGTTGTGTAAATGGGATTGACCGTGGCTTGGGGATAGACAGCGTGGAACACCTCGCGTTCCTCGTCGATGATGGGACTAAAACTTTCGTCAGAGGCGAAACTAATCACCCCTGACGAATATGTGTCCGTGCGGCCGTTCTTGCGCTTGCTTTCTCCACAAGCGGCAAGAACAAAGCTACACAGTGCTAATCCTACGATTGTGTAAGATGTTATGCTTTTTCTCATAAAATGCTATTGCAGTCTGAATGAAACAGGAACGTTGTACTTAACACGTACAGCCGAACCATTCTGCTTACCTGGAATCCAGTTGGGCATGCTCTTAACAACGCGAGCGGCCTCGCGGTCTAGAGAGGGGTCTACCGAACGAGCCACCTTCACGTCGGTGATAGAGCCGTCGCGCTCCACAACGAACGAGATAACAACACGTCCTTGTACGCCGTTCTCCTGTGCTACGACAGGGTACTTCACGTTGTCCGACAAGAATTTCATCAATGCGGCATCGCCACCAGGGAATTGAGGCATCTGCTCAACCACCTCGAAGATCTTCGTTTCAATCTCGGGTTTGGGCTCGGGCTGTGCCACAGCTTCCTTGATTTTGAGAACCTCTCCAGCAGCATCATCGTTACCCTTCACGTCGAGAGCACCGATAGCTGTCTTGGTAGACATGATTTCTTCTTGTGTTTTAATTTCATCCTCAGGTTTCACCTGGTCGTCTCGCTTAATTACGGGTGCGGTGAACTTCACCGAACTTTTCACACGCTCAACAACCTTCTCAGGTTCGGTATTAACCTTGGGTTTCTGTTTCACCTCAGCCTGTTTCTTTGGCTGGTTGAGCGCAGATATCTCCGTAACCTGAGTGGCGTCAACCTTTCCTCGGCTAGCCTCGATTACGCTTTTGATGGCAACAATCGAGAACACCAATACTGCAGCAGCAAGGATAGAGATCATGGCGAGGATGTTGCGCTTGGTGGTTCCCTTACGGAGCTTATACGCACCATACGCTTGGTTTTTGCCTTCAAACACGAGGTCTACCCAGTCGCCGTCAACCAAATCAATCTTTGACATAGTTTTCTCCTTTCTTATTAATAATTAACATGCCACCGGCTTATTCAATACCCTTCTTTTTCAGCAGTTCGCTGTCTTGGGGATTGATTTTGTCGATAACGTATTTACCTATACTGCAAATTTGCATTTCGTCGAGAACATCCACCAAGTTCTTGTAAGAAGCCTTGTCGGTAGCTTTGATGATGATGGTCAGCGTTGGTATTTTCTGTCCATCCACTTCACCGCTTTTGAGTTTAGACAATTCCTTGTCGTACTCGGCTTGTGTGAACTTGGGGTTTTCAAGTTTCTTCTTATCCAGTTGCTGTTTGGCAAGCATGATTTTCCTTACAGGCACCGTACCGTCTTCCGTTTCATGGTTGATCAATATGTCACGGATGCCCTTGGCCCCCCATGTCGTTTCCTTCATTGTAGAGGGGTCGTTGTAGTTAGGCAAACCATCCACGTGATAAATCTTATCATTACCGGCCACGTAGATTGTGATTGTCTGCGAGGCTTTGGTCACGGTCTTATCATCGTCTTGGATATTCTTATCGTTACTAGGCATACTCAATTCCATCGTCTGCGGTTTGGCCAAAGAGGTACAGAGCATGAAGAACGTGATAAGAAGCATCATCATGTCCACCATAGGGGTGAAGTCGACGCGGACGTCTTTTTTCTTTTGTTTTCCGCCGCCTTTTCCTTGTTCAACTAATTCTGCCATTCTTTAATCCTCCACCTTTTTATACGATGTAATGAGATAGTAACGGTTTTCGCTTAAGTCTTGGAGTTCGGACATCACCTTCTTCACCAAGGCGTAGGGCGTTTTCTCGTCGGCCTTAATAGCCAGTTTCACGTCGGGATTAACCTTACGTGCCTCTTTCACCCAAAGTTGGAACTCGCTTTCCTTACCGTCGATACTGTCGGTAGGAATGCCATAGTTCTTGAGTGTTTGAGCCATTTCGGTTTCCGATTGCGAGAGATATTGTTGGATAGAGTTCATCGGAACTCCCCACATGGCGTCTTTCTTGAACTTGCTCACCTGTTGTGGTGTGAACTTCATTCCATAAAGCTCGCTCATGCCTTCGAGTACGGCCTGCGTATCGTTTTGGTTGTCCATACTCATGAATATCTTGCCCGTCTTATCGACAAGGATATTCAGCACACTCTTCTCGGGCACCTTAATCTCCGACACCGAGCCAGGGGTAACCACCTTCACGGGTTCGTTCTTGACGAAAGTAGACGTCAACATGAAGAACGTTAGAAGGAGCACCATGACGTCGCTCATCGGGGTCATGTCGATCCAAGTGGATTTCTTCTTAATTTTTACTTTACCCATAGTGATAAAATTTTAAAGGGTTAGCAAAAAATTAAGCTTCGTCTGCGTGGTTGGCTTCGTAGGTCTGAGCGATAGAATAACCAACCTCATCGAGTGCGTAGGTCAACTTATCGATCTTGTTGGTAAAGAAACCGTAAGAGATAACAGCGAACCACGAAGTGGTAATACCGAAGGCCGTATTGATAAGAGCCTCAGAAATACCAGCAGACAGAGCCAGCGAGTCTCCACCGCCACCGGCAGCCAGAGCCTGGAACGACTTGATCATACCCGTTACCGTACCAAGAAGACCGGTAAGTGTACCCAGCGTTACGAGGGTTGCCAAGATGGGAAGGTTCATCTGCAAGGTAGGCATTTCAAGTTGTGTAGCCTCTTCGTGAGCTTGTTGAATCTTAGCAATCTTCTGCGAAAGCTTAATGCCGTGAACGGTTTCCATTGCTTTGTAAGCTTGCAGCGAAGCCGAAACAACGTTGGCTACCGAACCCTTTTGCTTGTCGCAAAGTTGTTGTGCACGGTTGAAGTCCTTGGCGTTAAGGGCTGCCTTGATGTTAGCTACGAACTTGGTGAGCGAACCCGTTCCGAATGCGGTGCGCAATGCCAACCAACGCTCAACAGAGAGTGCGAGCACGGTGAGCAACAAAGTCTGGATTACAGGAACCACAAGACCGCCCTTGTATATCGTTCCCCAAATGTCGAGTGGGTGTCCTTCGTTATCTCCACCTTGGAAGTGAGCCGGGCTACCCAAGTAGAACTTGAAGAAGCATGCAGCGATGATGAAGCAGCAAACGATTACCCAAAATGCTGCTCTAATTCCTTGAAAGCCCTGAGACTTTTTAGCAGGGCTGGCTGTTTTCTGTGTTGCCATAATTGAATTTTTTAAATTTTAGTTGTTAATAAATATTTAAGTTTATTTTGTTCCTTATAGTATAGACGTTCGTCCAAATGCTGATTTGTTGTTGGGCTTTTGTCCTTAATGGTCACGCAAAGATACTCATTAATGTATAAAATGAAATACAATTAAGAAGTTTTAACGACGAAAAGTTACTAACAAGTCTGCTAAATAGCATAAACGCACCATTATAAAGGAAAAAAACGGCTTTTTGTCACAATTCTCAATATTATACAAGTCTTGCTAACGTTTCTTTAATTCGCCTCATTGCCTCGCGAAGATTGTCGTCGCTTGTGGCATAGCTAAGCCGAATACACTCCGGATCGCCGAACGCGTCGCCCGAAACGGTTGCCACATGGCCCACTTCCAGCAGATACATGGCCAAGTCGGTAGCGTTGTTTATCACATAGCCATCGGTATGCTTACCAAAGAGGCTGCTACACTTGGGGAAGAGGTAGAACGCGCCTTCGGGAACATTCACTTCGAGGCCCTCTATCTCCTTTGCCAGTTTCACAACGAGGTTTCTACGCCGTTCAAAAGCCAAGCGCATGTCCTCCACACAACCTTGGTCGAGCGTGTAAGCAGCCTCAGCCGCCTTTTGGCTCACCGAGCATGGGCCGCTGGTATATTGTCCTTGCAGCTTATTGCATCCTTTTATTATCCACTCGGGCGCGGCCATGTAGCCAATGCGCCATCCCGTCATGGCATAAGCCTTTGAAACGCCATTAACGATGATGCACCTTTCTTTCATGCCGTCGAACTGGGCGATGCTTTCGTGGCGTCCCACATAGTTAATATGTTCGTAAATCTCATCGGCCAGCACATAGAGGTCGTCGTGCCTACGTATCACTTCTGCCAAAGCCTTCAACTCCTCTTTAGAATATACGCTACCTGTTGGGTTGCTGGGCGAACACAAGATAAGCATCTTCGTCTTAGGCGTGATGGCGGCCTCCAACTGTTGTGGCGTCATCTTGAAGTTCTGCTCAAAACCGGCGTTCACATACACAGGTGTACCTCCGGCAAGCTTTACCATTTGCGGATAGCTCACCCAGTATGGTGCAGGTACAATCACTTCATCGCCGTTGTTCACCAAGGCCATCACCGCGTTGCACACGCATTGTTTAGCCCCGTTAGACACCATCACCTCGTTAAGACCATATTCCAAATCGTTCTCCTTCTGCAACTTAGTTACTATAGCCTTTCTCAGTTCGGGATAACCAGGTACGGGCGAGTATCTTGAATAGTTCTCGTCCACAGCCTTTTTGGCCGCATCCTTGATGTGGTCGGGTGTATTAAAGTCCGGCTCTCCCACACTCAGGTTGATCACGTCGATACCCTGAGCTTTCATTTCGCTACTTTTTTGCGACATAGCGAGTGTTGCCGAAGGCGATAGCCGATTAAGTCTGTCAGATAATTGTGCCATACATATTCTTGTTTAGAAGGTTTATTTTGCAAATGTACTTATTATATCACAGCTAACGAAACAAAAGCAACTTTATTTTACAAAAAAAGTGTTTTTTCTTTTATTTGTCATCGTTTCATGCCGAACGAGGATTCCGACATGGGGTTATCCGTTTTAAGACTAGATGGAGTTTCGACCGACATGATTACGACAGGAACAGGCAATAAGCTTACAAACTGTCAGGCCTGCAAAGACAAACGGTTACGATTTGACACAGCACCATAGCATTGCTCCAATCCATACAACCACGAGTAGTTTTGCAAGCATCACGCACTCAGCACTTGGAATTTGGGTGGGCAAACAACACCTTGTATTATGACCAACTGGTATAGGTGCCATGCCAAACGTTCTTTTTTCGTTCCTCGAAAAGTGCGTTTTCTCGCCATGACAATGTTCGAGCAAGCTCTCGACATTGTTCATTTGGCTTAACGAGACCGTTCTTCCCTCGTTCCTCGAAAGGTGCGTTTCCTCGCCATGGCAATGTTCGAGCAAACTCTCGACATTGTTCATTTGGCTTAATGAGAACGTGCGTTAATGGGCTTGTGCGTTTAAAGCTTACGCGCTTGTGTGGCTTTGGGCTTACCTGCCCTTAGCTGGGTGGGTTGGGTTTAGGCCGCGCATGCCTTGGCAACCATAAAAGACACCAAATTGATTGGGCAAACAGCTTGTGATAGTCTGCATCTTGGCGGCGTTTGATGCGCCGGTAGGTAGGCCCTCATGGGCAGTTTGTGTGTTTGTTAGGTTTAAGCGCATGGCAACGTTGCGCATTTGTTGCTGAAAGTAAATGGTTTTCGAACTCCAATCGCTGTTGGCTAATTGCTGCACCATTTGTATGTGGCAAAATGTGGTTGTGCATCAACAAGGGGTTGGGCGGAAGTCGTTCCGTGTGTTTTCTACAAGTTGAAAGCCGGCGGTAGATGGCAGCATGCCTCTGCCTTTGCATGATGCTGACTTCGTTGGTCGTGCGTGGCCTGCTCTACAACCGCCTGCGCTGCTGGTTGTAAGCGTACGTGCTTTCTGTGGCATTACCCACATGTGTGCGTGCGGCATAATTGGTTTTGTCTAGTTTTCAGCA